>DASUFK010000249.1:0-9550 GCA_036274615.1 Gammaproteobacteria bacterium
TCCTGCTGCTCTTGCAGCGCGGCTTCGGTCTCCGGGAACAGCTGCACCTGGTCCTGCACGTCCAGGAAGAAATCGACGTCTTCGCGCGTGCCGTCGATGCGATGGACCTTGCACGCCATCAGCATCGCCTCGGTGATCAAGTCGGAGAGCGGCGTGTAGCGGACGGCCGCCGCGCGGCGATGAAACCCCTCGAAGAACTTGGCCCAGGTCTCGAGGAAGTCGTCGCCCGACACGCTCGAGTTGTATTTCTTGACGATCTTCTGGGCCGCCTGTCGCCACGTCCACGGCCAGTCGAACAGCGTGCCCTTGGAGTCGTAGAACACCGCGCGCGGCCATCGTCCTTTCAATACGCCCATCGCTCGTCCTCCGGATTCGTCGTTGAGTCCGAGTGTACACCTTGGCTCTGCGCGGACGGCTCGGCGCGGCGCGCTCAGCCGTCGCCCTCGAGCTCCGCGAGCGCGCGCCGGGCGGCCTCGAGCGCGCGCTCCGCACCTTCCGCGGCCTGGGACGCGTCCTTGGCACCGGACTCCGCCTCGCGCGCGCGTGACCGCGCGGCGGCCGCCTCGTTCGCCGCTCGGGCGAGTTGCCGTTCGAGCTCGGCGCGTTTCGCGTCCTGCTCGCTCGCGCGCGCCTCCGCGGTCTCGAACGCGTTCGCCGCGCGCTCGGCGCGCTTGCGAGCAGCGTTCAGCGCGCGCTCCGCTTCGCGCACCGCGAGCTTGGCGGCCGCCACCGATTGCTTGCGCTCCTGCTCACGGCGGCGCGCCGCGGCCTCGGCCGATTCGACGCCGCGCGTAGCTTTCGGCGGAGATGGCGCCGGCGGCGGCCGCGTGGCCGCGCGCTTGGCCGCGCCGCCGCCCGGGAGGAGCGCCGCCACCGTCTCGAATCCCGGCGTCTCGACGTCCGCGGTCAGCCGGCCGGCCCGCGGCGCGTCGGGCAGCGAGCCGTACACGGACAGTGCCTCGAGGGTGGTCGTTACGCGGCGCAGCGTGTCGCGCGAGGCGCCGTGCCCGCCGTCGTGCAGCACGCGCTCGGCGGCGCGCAGCAGCGCCGCCACCGCGTCGCGCCGGGCGTTGACCGACTCGCGCACGTCGGCCGCCCCGCGCGCGAGCTGCGCGGACTGAGCCGCGCGCAGACGCTCGCCCGCGTCGAGCAGTCGGTCGAAGTCGGGGCGAAACCGCCAATAGAGCTGGTTCACGGCCCATACGGACGCCGACGGCTTCGGCAACGCCTTCACTTCGTCCGCCTCCGCCGCGCGTCCGGCCTTCTTGAGCTTGGCGGCGAGCGCGTTGCGCGCGGACGTGAACTCGCCGAGCGGCAGCTTGAACAGCTCGTCGATCTCGCTCGCCATCTCAACGCTCCGCCGAGCGGTGCTCCCAGTCCGTCCACTCCACGCGATGCTTGCCGAGATAGCCGCTCACGGCCTCGCCGAGCGTGGCGAAGAACGCGCGCTCGCCGAACCGCTCGAACAGCTCGAAGCGCCGCATCTTATCCTTGACCGGATCCTTCATCTCGGCGAAGCAAAGGTCGATGTCCGCGGCCTGCAAGGTATCGGCGAGCTCGGCGAGAACGTCGGCGGCGGTCACGTCGACGCTCGTCACCGGCTCCGCCGCGATCACGATGCGCCGCACGGGTGTCGGCGAGCCCGCGACGGCGTCCTGAGCGCGATCGCGGAACAGCTCCGCGTTGGCGAAGAACAGCGGCGCGTCCCAGCGAAACAGCACGAGGCCCGGGATGCGGCGCGCCTGCGGATAGCGCGTGACGTCGTGATAGCCCTTCATGCCGTCGACGCGCCCGAGCACGGCCGAGTGCGGCCGCCAGCCGTCCCACAGGAACTCGATCACCGCGATCACCACGGCGATCACGATTCCCTCGATCGCACCGAACACCGCCACGCCGGCGAAGCAGGCCATCGACAGCCAGAACTCCCAGCGCTGCACGCGATAGATGCGCCGGAGATCGGCGATCTCGAACAAGCCGATGGCCGACGCGATCACCACGGCGGCGAGCGCCGTATTCGGCAGATGCTCGAGCAAATTGGGCGCCGTGAGCAACAGCACGGCGATCGCGAGCGCGCCCACCACGCTCGTGAGCTGCGTGCGCGCGCCGGCGGCTTCCGCGACGGGCGTGCGCGAGGAGCTGCTACTGATCGGAAAGCCTTGAAAGAGACCCGCTGCGAGATTGGCCGCGCCGAGCCCCACCATCTCCTGGTTCGGATCGACCGGCGCACGCAGGCGCGCCGCGTACACGCGCGACAACACGCTCGTGTCGGCGAACGAGACGAGCGCGACCGCCACGCCGCCCGTGACCACCGCTCCGAGATCGTCGAAGCCGATGCGCGGAAAGGCCGGCAGCGGCAGCCCCTGCGGCAACGAGCCGAGCACCGACACGCCGGCGCGCGTCCCCAAGTCGAGCAACGCCACCACGACCGTGGCGGCCACCACCGCCACGAGAATCCCGGGCACGCGCGGCGCGCGCTTGAGCGCGAGGATCAGCACGAGCGCGCTCCCGCCGATCGCGAACGTCGTGAGATTCGTGGCGCCGGCGAGCACCTGCCGAACGATCGCCCAGGCCGTGCGCAGCGGCCCTTCCGCATCGACTCTGAAGCCGAGCAACTTCGGGATCTGGCTCAACAGCACCGTGAGCGCGATGCCGTTCATGTAGCCGTAGCGGATCGGCTTCGACAACAGCTCGGTGATGAAGCCGAGGCGCGCGAGCCCTGCCGCGACGCACACCGCTCCCGACACGAGCGCCATCATCGCCGCGATCGCCACCGCGCGCGCCGGGTCGCCGCCCGACAGCGGCAACACCACCGCGAGGATCACGGCGGCGAGCGACGAGTCCGGGCCGAGCACGAGGATCCTGCTCGGGCCGAACAACGCGTACGCGAGCAGCGGCACGATCGTGGCGTAGAGGCCGTAGATGCCCGGCACCCCCGAGGCCTCCGCGTAGGCGATGCCCACAGGCACGAGCATCGTCGTGAGCACGAGGCCGGCCACGAGGTCTTGCCGCAGCCACGCTGCCTGGTACTCGCGCAACATTTGCAGGCCGGGTAGCCAGCGCAGCACGCCGTCGGGTTGGGGGCGCCGGGCGAGCAATGGTTGTCCGCTGGTCGTATCGTCGCTCATGGCTCGCGCACGTCGTAATTCTTCGCTCTGAGCTTCGCAATCGGTCCATCGGGTCGGAGCAGCTCGGCGATCGGCAAGATCGCGAACGTGCCGCGATTGGCGCGCAGCGCACGCTCGGCATTGTCGAGCCACAGGTTTTCGAGTTTCGCACGCGTGGCCTCGATCGTGTCGCGCTCGGAGCTGGCCACGATCAGCGCGAGGCATGTGTCCTCGTCGCTGCCGGTCAGCACGACGCCCCGGAATTGATCGATGTAGCCGCGCGCCCAGGTGTTGGCTCGTTGGCGCATCTCGTCGATATCGTTCTCCATGCGGGCGAGCTGGTTCTCGAAGCACTGGAGCTCGAGCGCGGGATCGAGACTGGCGAGCATCGCTTCCGCACGCTCCGCGAGGTCGCCGAAGCCGCCTTTGAGGTCGACGTCGACTTTGATCTCGGTGCGCTTTGCGTCGCTGCGGCGGATCAGCTTGTCGATGGTCTTCATGATCCCGGCGTCGCCGCCGAGACCTTCCTTCGACTCCACGATGCCGACCATGCGCCCGGCGGCGAACGCCGGCCGGAGCGCCTCGAGCTCGCCGGCATCCTTCGGGAAGTATTTCGCGCCGAGCGCTTGGAAGCGCGCGTGGACGTCGGGCGGCAAGGTCTGCGCCAGCGTCCGTCCGGAGGCATCGCTGCTGAGCCGCTTCGCGAGCCGCGCGCCGCGAAAGAGGTTGATGGGGTTCAGGTACAGCCGCGGCGAGATGTCGGCGCCGATGTCGGGCATGTCGAGCGCTTCCTGCGACTGCGCGATCACGGCGGCGACCTTGTCCGAGTCCCACACCATGTCCTTCGGCACGGGCGCGAGCTGCGGAAAGATCCAGAGCACGTGGTCGCCGTTGACGACGCGCCAGAGCGGGGGGCCCGGTTGCCGGCCGGTAACGACGATCTCGTCGGGCGCGTCGGGGCTAACCGGCGCCTGGGCGGCGGCGAGCTGAGGCAGCAGCCACGACAGCGACAGGAGCAGCGAAACCGCGGCTTTCATCGGACGACACGATAACCCGCCGCGGCTCGCCGCGAATGAGCCTTTGGGGGTAAAGCCGCGCTCACTCCTGGCGCAGCACCTCCGCCGGCGTGGTCCGCGCGGCGCGAAACGTCTGGCCCGCCACGGCGAGACACGCGATCGCGAGCGTGATGATCGCCGACAGAACGAACGGCCAAGGCGTCAACGCGATCGACTGCGAAAACTGATTCAAGTAGGCGCGCGCGGCGAAGAATCCCGCGGGCCAAGCGATCAGGTTCGCGATCACCACGGGCCGCGAGAAGCTCACGAGCAGCAGCGTGACCATCCGCGACGTGCTGGCGCCGAGCGTCTTGCGCACCCCGATCTCGCGGCGCCGCCGGCCGGCGACGAAGATCGCCATGCCGAACAACCCGGCCACGCAGATCCCGAACGCCATCGCGGAAAGCACGGCGAATATCCGGTTGATGCGCAGGTACTGGGCGTACGCGCCTTCGAATACCTCGTCGAGAAACCGCCGGCTCACGGCGACGCTCGGCGCGAGCTCGCGCCAGGCGGCGTCGATGCCTTTCAGGCCGCCGGCAATGTCGGCGGACGCGACGCGGGCGACCGTCATGTCGAGGTTGGAGCTCAGCTGGTAGATCGCTCCGGCGCTGTTGGCCGGAAGCTTGAAGAAGCTGAACGAGCGTTCCTCTACGACGCCGATGATGCGCAGCGGAGGTTGCGGCCGGGGCGTCACCCCCGGCGGGAGGTTGGTCGGCGCAGGCCGGTAGACCAGCTTGTCGACTGCCTCCTCGGGGGTGCCGAGGCCGAACGCAGCCACGAACGCTCGATCGACGACGATGTTGGTCGGCGGCGGCGGCTCTGCCGACGGCTGCGCCCCTCCGAGCTGCGATCCCGGAAATCCCGGCGGCCCCATACCCTGCGCGTCCTCGGCGTGATCACGGTCGAACACGCGGCCGGCGAGGATCGGCACGCTGAACACGTTGAAGAAATCGAAGCCCACTTGCCGCGTCGTCACGGGGCGGCCCGCGCGCGTGGGATCCTGCGAGTCTCCTGCAACAGGCGTCATCATGAGCCCTTCCCACGGCGCGAACTGCACTTCCGTGACGCCACGGACCTGTGGCACGTTGCCGAGCCTCTCGCGCAACGTCGTCGCCGCAACCTTCGTCTGCCGGGCGGGATTAGCGATCAGCACGAGCGGATCGTCGATCGCGGCCAGCGCCGTGCGCCGCATCTCCGCGTTCTGCATCGAGATCACGGTCAGCGCGATCAGCAGGAAGCTCGCGACGCCGAATTGCGTCCCCACGAGCAACGTCGAGAACAGCGGCGACCCGAGCCGCGCCTGGCCCACCGTGATCGCGCTCACCGGACGCACGCGCGACAGCACGAACGCGGGGTACGCGCCCGCGACGAGCGTCACCGCAACGAGCAGCGCAGCGAGCGCCGGCCACATGCTCAAGCTCGTGAAGAACGTCGAATCGAGCTCCGCCCCGAGCAACCGCTTCACGAGCGGCTGAGCGGCCATGAACACGACGAGCGCCACGAGCAGCGCAGCGAACGCAAACGCGCCGGCCTCGGCGAAGCTCTGCACCGCGATCTGTCCCGGCGACGCACCGAGCGCCTTGCGTACGCCGATCTCGCGCACGCGGCGGGCCGCGCGCGCCGTCGCGAGGTTCGCGTAGTTCACGCACGCCACACCGAGCACGAGACCGCCCAGGAGCAGCAGCACGGCCGCGTACGTGAGCCCCGTGTCGAAGAAGTCGCCGGTGCCGGTGAGCAGCGAGCCCACCGGCTCGAGGCCGAAGCGGTATTCGTTGGTCTGCAGCTGCTGGGCGGGCACGTGACGCGCCACGAAGTCGCCGAGCTGCGAGCGGAGCACATC
This sequence comes from Gammaproteobacteria bacterium, assembly GCA_036274615.1. Classification (GTDB taxonomy): domain Bacteria; phylum Pseudomonadota; class Gammaproteobacteria; order Steroidobacterales; family Rariloculaceae; genus FEN-1219. The sequence continues at coordinate 6,003 of DASUFK010000249.1, forward strand.
GGGCGAGAGCCCGCCCGACGGCGGCAGGTACAAGTAGACGATCGTGCCGATCTGGAACCAGCCGAAGTTCGACGGCAATGCCGGGCTGGCGCGCAGCGCGTCGTAGACGTCGCGCGACGCGAACATGTCCACGGCCAGCCCGGTCGCCGAGCGGCCGAGGTGGGACGGCTCGGGGATCGCGTCGATCACGCCCGTGACCGTGGCGTCGACCGAGTTGCCCACGAGCAGCGTCTTGCCGATGGGATTCTCGGCACCGAACATGCGATTGGCGGCGTCGCGCGTGATCACCACGCTACGCGGCGACGCGAAGGCGGAGCTCCGGTCGCCGGCCACGAACGGCAGGTCGAACATGTCGAGGAACTCGGCGTCGACCGCCACGCTCGCCAGCCGCTCCGCGCGATCGCCGGCCGCGACCATGGTCTGCCGGTCCATCTGCACGAGCCGCGCGATCTTCGAGATCGCCGGATAGTCGCTGCGCAAGAACTCCGCGGCCACGTCGGGGGCGCGGGTGGCGTTGTTGACGCCGCCGAAGCCGACGCCGCCCTCGCGGGGCTTGATCGTGAGCGTGAGCACGTAGATGTCGCCCGCCTTCGGGAAGTGCTGCTCGGCCGAGTCCCAGAACGTGACGAACGCATACGCCGTCACGAAGCAGACGAGCCCCACGGCGAGCGTGAGCAGGTTGACGGCAGACGTGAACGGCGCGCCGCGAACGTTGCGCAGCGCGACGGCGACGTAGTGCTTGAGCATTGCGATCTCTCCGGCGCGGGCAGGTCGTTGCGCGGACACTCCGCGGCGGTCCCTCCCACCTTCGTTCTAGATGCGCGAATGGTTCCCTGCGGCGCCGCGCAGCCGCATGTTGCGCTACTTGGCCGCGGTCTTGCCCCCAGGCCCGTCCCACTCGACGGGCGGCACCGGCAGCCCGCGCGTGCGCATGAGCTCGCGTAGATGGTCGGCCGCCTCCGGGTAGCGGATGAACGCCACGCCGTCGAGCGCGACACCGTCGGCGATCCGCAGCGGCGTCCAGCCGCGGCTGTTCACCACGGGCTCGAGCTTGGCGCCGTGGCTCACGAGGAAGTCGAGGAGCTCCGTGGCCCCGCCGCGGTACATCGCGCCGTGCAGCGGCGTCTCGTTCTTGGAGTTCGTGTCGTTGACGGTACCGCCGCCGAGCTCGAGCGTTAGCTCGAGCGCCGCCAGCACTTCCTCCAGCGTGCCCGGTGCCGCGCCGCCCGACCCCATGCCCTGCGACGTACCCGCGGCGAGCATCACGGCGGTGGTGCCGTCGTCGGTGGTGATCTTCGGATCGGCGCCCAGGTCGAGCAGCGTGCGCATGTAAGGCAAGTCCACCGCCTTGGTCGCGAGCAGGAACGGCGTGGAACCGTTCTTGCCGCGCGGATTGCCGAGGTCGTCGCGTGGCTCCGCCGTCTGCCGCATGTTCACGTCGGCGCCGTGCGCCACGAGCTGGCGCGCGAGGTCGAGACTGCCGAGCTGGTCGTGGTGCTCGGGCCCGGGCAGGTTGAAGCCGCGGGTCCAGCGGCGCACCAGCGCAATCTGGTGCAGCGCCGTGAAGCCGCCCTGCGCTGCGTTAGGGTCCGCCCCGTGGTCGAGCAGCGCGCTCGCCACCTCGTAGTTCTGATTGATCGCCGCGAGCAGCAGCATGCTCGTGCCGTCGCGCAGCGTGGCGTTCGGATCGGCGCCTGCGTCGAGCAGCGCGCGCGCGGCGACGACGGAGCCCGTGCGCACGGCGAACGCGAGCGCCGTGAGGTCGCCGGTGGCTTCGCGCTTGTCGCGCTCGGCCCCACCCGCGAGCAGCGCGGCGATTGCGGGACCGTTGTTCTCGGCCGCGGCGAGCATCAGCGCCGTCTGGCCGCCGCGCTGCTCGGTGGCGTTCGGGTCGGCGCCCGCGGCGAGCAGCGTTTGGACCGTCGGCACGTCGCCGGTGCGCGCGGCCGTCATCAGCAGCGTCTCGCCTTCGGCGAACACGGCGCGGGCGTCGGCGCCGGCCGCGAGCAACGCTTTGGTCATGGCCGCGTCGCCGTTCTCGGCGGCCAGGTAGAGCGGCCGCACGCCGTAGCGATTGGCGGCGTCGGCCTTCGCGCCGGCCGCGAGCAGCGCCTGCGCGAGCGAGAGCTCGCCGCGGTGCACGGCCCAGTGCAGGGCGGTGGTGCCGTCGGCGTCGGCCTCGTTGGGGTCGGCTTTGGCTGCAAGCACCGCACGCACGTCGGCCGCGGTGCCGTGCTTCGCGGCGCCGAGCAGCGTGCCGGGCTCGGCGGCGTCGACGGCGGCCGCAGCTGCAGCCGCGACGCACAGGAGCGCGAGCCGGCGCGCGGCCCTAGGCATTGGCGAGCTCGATTCGGCCGGTGCTGTCGCCGATCCGCTCGATCGGCACGTTCACGCCGTCGAGCAGCGTCAACAGCAGGTTGGCCATCGGCGTATCGGCGGGGTGCCGCGCGTGCCGGCCGCCGCCGGGCCGGCCGGCCGGACCGCCGATCACCGCAAGCGGCAGATCGAAGTGCGCGTGCAGATTCGGGTTGCTCAAGCAGGCGCCATACAGGAACAGCGAGCTGTCGAGCAGCGTGCCGTTGCCTTCCGCCGTCGACGCGAGCTTGGTGAGGAAGCCGGCGAACAAGTCGGTTTGATACGTGTTGAGCCGGGCGTATTTCTCGATGAGCTCGGGCTTTTCCTGGTGATGCGACAAGGTGTGATGGCCTTGCGTGATGCCGATCTCGGGATACGTGCGGAAGTTGAGCTCGCGGCCGAGCATGAACGTGATCACGCGCGTGAGGTCCGCCTGGAACGCGAGCCACTGGAGCTCGTACATGAGCTTTACGTGCTCGCCGAAGTCATCGGGTATGCCGAGCGGGCGCTCGAGCGCCGGCAGGTCGGACTGCTCGCCGCCGCTCTCCACCCTTTGGATTCTGCGCTCCACCTCGCGCACCGACTCGAGATAGCCGTCCACCTGCGTGCGGTCGGAAGCGCCGAGCGACCGGTTCAACCGGCCGAAGTCCGCGCTCACGTAGTCCAGGATGCTGCGGTTCTGGCGCGCGAGCGCCGTCCGCTGCGCGCTCGTGCCGCCGTTGCCGAACAGCCGCTCGAAGACCACGCGCGGATTGTTCTCGGTGGGCAGCGGCGTGGTGGGCGTACTCCACGACAGCGTGTTGAGATACACGCAGCTGTACGCGCTGTCGCACATGCCCGCGAGCACGGTGAGGTCGATCGACAGCTCGAGCGACGGCAGCACGGTGTCCTTGCCGATCGCGGCGGCGGCGATCTGGTCGGCCGACACACCGCATTCGATGTCCGCGCCCTCGGTGCGCTTGCAGCGCACGCCCGTGAGCCACGACGCGGTGCCCTTGGTGTGGTCGCCGGTGGCGCCGTCCTTCGCATTGCCCTCGGCCGGCTTCTGCACGAGTCCGCTGACCACGCTCAGACGGTCGCGCCACGGCTCGAGCGGCTTCATGATGGGCGACATCTCCGTGATCGGCCCCACCATCTTCGGCGTCCAGTAGTCGATGCCCGTGAAGTTCTTGGCCACGCCGTTCGGCAGATAG
>DASUFK010000250.1:0-5186 GCA_036274615.1 Gammaproteobacteria bacterium
CGGGGCGGCGCGCGAGCGGCACCACCTTGAGCTCGAGCTTCGCGCGGCCGCGCACGCGTTCCGCGTAGTCGGCGAATCCTTCGTCGACCCAGCCGGGCTGGCGTTGCGATGCCGCGAGCAACAGCAACCGCAGCATCGGCGTCCCGGACGCGGGCTACGCGCCGAGCTCGGCGGCCTCGGCTCGGCCGCTCATGTCCCACAGCTTCTCGAGGTTGTAGAACTCGCGGACGCGCGGGAGCATCACGTGGACCACCACGTCGCCCAGGTCGACGAGCACCCACTCGCCCGACTTCTGCCCTTCGACGCCGATCGGACGCACGCCGGCCTTCGCGCACTGCTCGACGACGGTGTCGGCGAGCGCGCGCACGTGACGGTCCGAGCGGCCGCTCGCCACGACCATCGTGTCGGTCACGCTGGTGAGATGGCGCACGTCGAGCACGGTGATTTGCTGACCCTTGAGATCGTCGAGCGCCGTGGTGACCAGCGTCGCGAGCGGGCGTTCTTTTTGCTTCTTCGGTTTCTTCGCCCGCAGAGCCTTGACGGCTCCGGGCTGGCTTGAGGTGGGGTCCGAGGGGGGCTTCGACGGACGGCGGGCAGAAGTCTTCCTAGTTTTCGGCATAACACTCCGTTGTGAGAATGATCCTTCGAACGCTATCGGGCATCAGGAACTTCGGGTCGAGACCCGCGCGCAGCGCCGCGCGCAGGTCGGTGGAAGCGATCTCGAGCTGAGTGACGGGCTGCACGTACACGCGGCCGGCCGGGCTCGCGCGCAAGTCCGCGGGCGAGACGGTGCGCCGCGCGCGCAGCCATTCGCCGATCGTACCCACGTCGGGCGCGCGCCAGCCGGGCCGATGCGCGACCACGATGTGCGCGAGATCGAGCAGCTCCTGCCAGCGGTGCCAGCTCGGCAACCCCAAAAATGCGTCCATGCCGAGCAACAGACACAACGAGCGGCTCTTGAATTCCCGGCGGAAGCTGCGGAGCGTATCCACCGTATAGGACGGGCCTTCGCGCGCGAGCTCGCGGTCGTCGGCCACGAAGCCCCGCTCGCCGCGGATCGCGGCCTTCACCAGCCTGAGCCGCATGGCCCCGTCGGACATCGGCGTGGCCCGATGCGGCGGGTTCGCGGCGGGCACGAAGCGCACTTGAGCGAGGCCCAGCGACTCCCTGAGCTCGAGCGCGGTGCGCAAGTGGCCGTAGTGGATCGGGTCGAAGGTGCCCCCGAAGATGCCGATCGGCCGCATGCGGCGCGACGCGCTCAAGCGTGCGCCGCCGGCCGCAGCATCGCGAGCAGCAGTCCCGTGATCGTCGTCCAGGGCTCCGCCGGCACGACGCCCTTCAGCACCGCGTCCACGTCCGCGGCCTGCGTGAGCAGCGCGCGCAGACGTCTCGTGGGGAACTTGCGCAGCGCCTGCTTCACGAGGCCCTGGCGGCTCCGCCATACGCGGTTGCGCGCAAGCGCAGCGTCCACGTTGTCGCCGCGGCGCACGGCGTAGTCCACGCTCGCGAGCAGCTCGATGTCGCGCACCAGCGCCCAGTTCACGAGCTGCGGCGCGGTGCCCTCCTCGCGCAGTCCCGAGAGGATCTTGAACGCGCGGGCGCTCTCGCCGCCGAGCACGGCGTCGGCGAGCTTGTAGACGTCGAAGCGGCTGTTGTTCGCCACCGACGCGAGCACGTCGGCCTCGTCGAGCTCACGGCCGCCGCCCAAGCTCTCCAGCGCGAGCCGCTGGATCTCCTGGTTGGCCGCCAGCAAGTGCCCTTCGGTGCGGTCGGCGATGAGCTGCGCGGCGGCGGAGCTGAGCTTCACCTTCGCGGCGGCGGCGCGCTCCTGAATCCAGCCCGGCAGCTCGGCGCGGCCCACGGGCCAGATCTCCACGAACACGCCGTGCCGCTCGATCGCGTCGGCCCACGCCGGCCGCTTCGAGCCGAAATCGAGCTTCTCGGGCACGGCCACGACGACCACCCGGTCCGGTTCCTTGCGCTCGGCCCAGGTCTCGAGCACGTGCGCGCCCTCGGTGCCCGGGCGCTGCGAGGGCAGCCTGAGCTCCACGATCTTGCGGCTCGCGAACAGCGACAAGTTGTCGGCCTCGCCCTCGAGCTCCGCCCAGCGGAAGAAGCGGTCGGTGGTGTGGACTTCGCGGCTGTCGAAGCCCTTGCGACGCGCGGCCGCGCGCACCTGCTCGAGCGCCTCGTCGACGAGCAGCGGCTCGTCGCCCGCGATCAAATAGATGTGGGCAAGCTCGCGTGCGAGGTGGCGGTCGAGTTGCTTGAGCGCGACTTTCAACGTGCCTCGTAGGGCTCAGGGACCCTCGAGCTGGCCGAGCGACATGGCCTGGTCCTCGAGCAACACCGGGATTCCGTCGCGGACGGGGTAGATGAGCTTGCCGGCGCGCGTGACGAGCGCCTCATCGAGCGGCTCCGACACGACGGTGTCGTCGCGGTTCTTGATGCGGCCTTGCGCGACGCGCTCATTGAGCTCCGCGAGCTCGCGCTCGGAGAGCGGCTCGAGCGGCGTGCGAGTCACGGGACAGCAGATGATGTCGAGCAGCGCGCGATCCAATGCCATGAGCCTACTCCGAATCGTATCAGCCCTTCGAGGCGGCCGCATCGTCCCGCGGCGGAACCGGGTCGTAGCCGGAGCGGCCCCAGGGGTGGCAGCGGCCCAGGCGCTTGGCCGCGAGCCAGGCGCCGCGCGCCGCTCCGAACCGCTGCACCGCCTCCTCGGCGTACACCGAGCAGGTCGGCAGATAGCGGCACTGCCGCCCGAGCCACGGCGACAGCGTGAGCCGGTACGCCTTGATCGCGGCGATCAGCGCCCCGGCGGCGAGCGATCTCCCAGTCATGTCGCTTGGCGCCCTAACACTCGGCGCCCTCTCACTCCGTCGAGCGGCGCCAGCGCGCGCCGCCCGCCACATCCTCGATCACGATGCCGCGCGCCGCGAGCCCGTCACGGATCCGGTCCGCCTCGCGGAAGTTGCGCGCCTTGCGAAAAGCGTCGCGCTGCTCGAGCAGCGAGTCAATCTCCGCCGGGTCCAGGTCGTCGCCGCCGGCGGCGCCGGGGTGCTCGAACCAGCGGGCCGGGTCCGCGCCGAGCAGGCCCAGAAGCCTGCCGCCGGCGCGCAGCGACTCGGCGAGCTTGCGCCGCTCGGCCGGATCGGCCGCCGCGTTGGCGGCGCGGACCACGCCGAAGAGCTCGGCGAGCGCCTGGGGTGTGTTGAGATCGTCCTCGAGCGCCGCGACCACCGCGGCGGGAGGCTCGGCCGCCGGCTTCGCCGCCTGCGCGCCCGTGACCCCGGCGTCGCGCAGGGCGCCGTACATTCTGTCGAGTTTCTTGCGCGCCTCGGCGAGCAGCGGCTCGCCCCAGCCGAGCGGCTGGCGGTAGTGCGCGTTCAAGAGGGCGAGGCGCACGGTCTCACCCGCGTGCTTGGCCAGCACGTCGCGGATCAGCACCACGTTGCCGAGCGACTTCGACATCTTCTCCGTGCCGAAGTCGACCATGCCGTTGTGCAGCCAGTAGCGGCTGTAGAGCTTGCCGCCGTGCGCGCAGACGCTCTGCGCCACCTCGTTCTCGTGGTGCGGAAAGATCAGGTCCTGGCCGCCGCCGTGGATGTCGATCGTGTCGCCGAGATGCTGCTCCACCATCGTCGAGCACTCCACGTGCCAGCCGGGACGTCCTCGGCCCCACGGGCTCGGCCAACCGACGAGATCGGGCGGTGACGGCTTCCACAGCACGAAGTCGCCGGGGTCGCGCTTGTAAGGCGCGACCTCCACGCGCGCGCCCGCGAGCAGATCGTCCCGGTCGCGTCCCGACAAGCCGCCGTATTGCGCGTAGCTCGGCACGTCGAACAGCACGTGGCCTTCGGCCTCGTAGGCGTGGCCGGCGGAGATCAGCTTCTCGATGAAGCGCACGATTGGCGGCAGGTGCGCCGTGACGCGCGGCTCGACGTCGGGCGGCGCCACGCCGAGGCCGGCGAGGTCCTCGTGGTAGGCCGCGAGATAACGCGCGGTGAGCACGCCGATCTCGACGCCCTCGGCCTTCGCGGCGGCGTTGATCTTGTCGTCCACGTCCGTGACGTTGCGCGCGTAGACGAGCCCGTATGAGCGGCGCAAGAGCCGCGCGAGCACGTCGAATACCACCGGCGGCCGCGCGTTGCCGACGTGCGCGTAGTTGTAGACCGTGGGGCCGCAGACGTACATCGTCACGCGCGCTGGGTCACCTGGGGTGAACGGCTCGAGAGCGCGGGTCAACGTGTTGTGGACGTGCAGGGCCATGGCGGCGGCGTTAACGGCAACGGCCGCCATGATACCAAGCCGAAAAATAGGGACATGCTGCTTTTTTGGAGGAACACCCCTCGAACGGGCCGAGGCGAATAAATCAGCATGTCCCTATTTTTCGCGGGCGTATAATCGCCGCCTCGTTTCGGGACCGGGCTCGAACCATGGCCAAAGAATTCGCGGAGCGCACGAGCATCGAGCAAGTGGAGGAAGGCAACGACCTCGCGCCGAAGTTCGACGCGGACGGGCTGATCCCCGCCGTGACCACCGACGTGCACACCGGCGAGCTGCTCATGGTGGGCTACATGAACGCCGAGGCGCTGTCGAAGACCATCGAGACCGGCGAAGCGCACTACTGGAGCCGCAGCCGCCGGGCCATCTGGCACAAAGGCGCCACGAGCGGCCTCGTGCAAACGGTGAAAGAGCTCATGATCGACGACGACCAGGACACGGTCTGGCTCAAGGTCGACGTGGCCGGCGGTGCGAGCTGCCACGTGGGCTACCGGTCGTGCTTCTACCGCCGCATCCCGCTCGGCAAGGGCGCCTCGCGCCTCGAGTTCACCGACACCGAGAAGGTGTTCGACCCGAAGCAGGTCTACGGCGACGCGCCGAACCCCACCAAGCTCTGAAATTTGCGACAGCTGCTCTTTTCGCCGGCAAACGCTCGTCGCGCGCCGAAAGCGTAACGCGGAAAAATAGGGACATGCTGCTTTTCCGCGGGTGAGCGCCGCGCACCGGCCGCGCCGCCGCGCTCCGCAAAAAAAGAACGTCCCTGATTTTTGGGGAGCGCGCATGGTCTACTACGCCGTCAAAGTCCTGATCAGCGCTTCGGTCGTCGTGCTCGTGTCGGAGCTCGCGAAGCGCAGTACGGTGGCCGGCGCGGTGCTCGCGTCGATTCCGCTCGTGTCGGT
>DASUFK010000251.1:0-6548 GCA_036274615.1 Gammaproteobacteria bacterium
CCAGTCCTTCAGCGTGCGGCCGATGTTGATCTGATCCATCGGCAGGTTCATTTGCGGAATGCAGTCTTGCTCGCTGCACTCGGGCTGGAGGTCCACGGAGAACCACGTACCCGCGAGGCTCGGCTTGCCGTCCGCGCCGCGCGGCGCCGGCGCTGACAGATTCGGCTCGCCGGCGGCCGTGCGGGGCACGCCCGCGGTCGGATAGCTAACCCACTGTGCCGATGCCGGCAGGGCGGCGGTGAGCGCGAGCGCGGTCGTCAATGCTGCCCACCAACGGATTTCGGATCTACCGCGGTCCATCTCGCTCGACTCCCCAGGCCGTTATCGGCGAACCAGCATTCTAGCGCCCCGGCAGCCGGCCAGAAGCGCCCGTTACAGCGCATCGATCATGGCGGCGCCGATCCGCGGAGACTGCGCCTGCGGGACCGCGGACAGACCTTCAAATCGCGGAACGGTAGCGGCGCGAATTCGTGCAGGCGCGGCAATCGCGGTCGTCAGCGCTGCAACAACGGCCGCAGCGCGCGCAACTCGCGCAGCGTCTCGAGGCCGAGCAGCGTGTCGATCGCGCGGTTCGCTTTACGCGAGCCGAGCACGGGCTCCATGAGATCGCGCGCCTTCGCGACCACCTCGTCGCGGGTCATCGGATTGCGTGCGGTGCCGCGCACGGCCTCCACGCGCTCGCTGTGCCGTGCCCCATCCCGCAGCGCAACCTCCACGATCGCCACGCGCGCCGGCAGCAGCGCCGTCAGCGATTCTTCCGGGACGTAGCGCACCTTCGCGCGTTCGTGCAGGACCGCGGGATCTCGCATGCGCGACGTATCGTGCGCCGCATTGAACGAAACGGTGCCGTCCACGAGCATCACGGCCAGCATGTGCTGCAGACAGATGTCGGGAATGTCGCGCGCGTCGACCACGGCGCCAACGGAGGGGGCGAGCTGCACGACGAGCTCCGTGACGTCGGCTGCCGCGAAGCCGTGGCGTTGTCGGAGCAGCTCGAGCGCATCGAGCGGCGCCTGGATCGGCGACCCGACGGTCCACTTCTTGATGTCCGTGCGCGTGATCTCGTAGCGCTGGCCGAGCCCGTCCACGAGCATCGAGGCGTCCGCGTTCGCGGCGTTCACTTGCAGGAAGTTGTCCTCGCCGGAGAGCACGTCATCCACCCCGGTCCAGCCCGCGCTCACGAGCGTTGCAGCAGTCACACCCGCGCGAGCCGGCATGCCGCCGAACACGAACGCCTTCTCGATGTGCTCGCCGTCGCGGCCCCAGACCGCGTATCCGGCCGCTTGCTGCGACGCATAGTCGAGCAACCAGCGCATGCCCCGCTCGTCGAGCCGCGCCGCGCAACCCGCGGCCGCCGCCGCTCCGAACGTGCCCGCATATGCGTGCGTGCTGCGGCGGGTCTGGTCGCGAAAGACGCCGCCGCCGAGCGCCATCGTGAGCCGAGTGCCGACGTCGTAGCCGAGCACGACGGCGCGGAGGAAGTGCGCGCCATCGCGGCCGCGGTCCTCGCCGAGCGCGAGCGCGGCCGGCACCACCGCTGCGCCGGGATGCGACTGGGACGGTCCGTGCGAGTCGTCCGTCTCGTCGGAATGCGCGAGCGTGCCGTTCACGAGCGCCGCGTCGAGCGGGCCGAGCAGCGAATTGCCGCCAATGACCGTGGCCGACCCGCGGGCGCCTTGTTCTCGCGCAAAGCGCAGCGCGGCACGCCCGGGCGGAAGCTCGGCGCCCGACAGCATCGCGGCGAGCGTGTCGAGGATGTGGTGCTTCGCCTGCTCGACGACCTCGGCGGGCAGCATGCGGTCGGCCGCTGCGGCCATGTACCCCGCGAGCTCCGCCATGACGGGCCCCACACCTTGCGCGCGCACACGCAAGCCGGGTGACAGTGTGGCTCCGAGCGCAAGCACGGCGTGGCCGAGCACGCGGCGCCGCGACCACGCAGCCGTTGACCGCTCGTCGCCTAGTTTCGCAACCGCGTCCTCCGGCAGCAGGTCTGAGAGCTCCAGCATCTTCTCTTTGCCGCAGTATCGCTTGCGTATCGCGGAGCCGAATTCTACGACGGCCGAACCATCGACGCCCGCTCGTTTCAGGATGTCGCGCCCGAGGTGTCGAAGGACGTGCCGTTCCCGGGCAGTGGCGTAACCGGTCTCGATCTTGGGCTATCCTCTAGGCTGCGGTTTAGAACTTGCAGCCGGGGGGCTCATGAAACACCTAATCCTTATCGCACCGCTCGTCGCCGCGACCGCGCTGCTCTGCACGCCGGCTCGCGCACACCACAGCATGGCGATGTACGACATGTCGAAAGTGGAAGTGATCGAGGGCACGATCGCCAAGCTCGACTGGATGAACCCGCACATGTACCTCACCGTCGAGACCAAGGGACCCGACGGTAAACCCGCACTCATCGAAGGCGAGGGCCTCGGGATCACGCAGGCGAACGTGGACGGTTTGAAGCGCGAGGACTTGCAGCCCGGTACACCGGTCGTCGTTCGCGTCAATCCGAATCGCAGCGGCTGGGGCAAGCAGGTGCGCATCCTCGACGTCACGACCCAGGACGGCGAGATTCATCCGTTCTATGCAGCCAATACGCGCACGCGTGTGTTGACGCCCGCCACGAGCATTGCCGGGCACTGGGCGCCGAACCGCGCAGCCACCGGCGCCGCGTTCGGCGCCATGGCGGCCTTCCCGCTCAACGCTGACGCGAAAGCTGCTCAGGCGAAAGCGCTCGGCGACGGTCTCTGTTACGTCGAACCGATCCCGTTCGGCGCAGTGCTCGACGAGCTGCGCACCATCGACGTCGGCAAGAACGAAGTGGTGATGAAGTTCGACAACACGGGCGACCACTACGAGCGCATCGTCCACCTCACCGACCGGCATCCGGCCGACGTTAAGCCCACGCAGCAAGGGCATTCGATCGGTCGATGGGACGGTGACACGCTCGTGGTCGACACGTTTGCATTCGCTCCCGATCGCTCCGGTCTCGGGGCGAGCGTGCCATCGGGACCGGCCAAGCACACGGTCGAGCGCTTCGCGCTGAGCCCGGACAAGGTGCACCTGCGCTACGAGATCACCGTCGAAGACCCGATGTATCTCTCAAGCCCGGCGAAGCTGGCGCAGCAGTGGGAGCACCGCCCGGACCTCGAGCTCTCGCAGGACACTGGCGCGTGCGACACGAAGGCGCGAGATAAGTACAAAGAAGCGTTTTGAGCGCCTGGTCCTCGACGCGCGTGATCACACGTAGCTTGCCGCCGCAGCGCAACCCACCAGGAAGCCGCATGCAACGCGGAAATCGCAATCCGTGAATGGCTCGAGACCGCAGCGCAGCTCGGCAGGCCTATCCCCCAACCGAAGAGCCACGCACGAACCGCGTAGGCTGCCGGGCCCTGCGGCAGGTCCTGTCACTTGAGGTTTGTTCGCCGTCGATGTCGTGACGGCGTAGCTTCGCGATTGCGGCTCGCGCGACGTCGGGGTCCACGGCCGGAGCGCGCTGCGGCGGGCTCACGCAGGCAGCGAGCGCGGCGAACACCAGCGCTAGCGCGATGACGTTGAGTGGGCGGTTCAGTATGGCGGCCCGACCGCAACTCGCTTCCCGGTCACCGTGCGGCTCTCCGCCATGTCGATCACCGCGATCGCGAAATCCTGTCTGGAGATGTACGTCTCGCCGTTTCGATCGACGAGCGTGTCCTGGTTCCCGAGCCGATATCGTCCCGTGTACTCGCCGCGCTCCTGAATTGAACCGGTGTTTGCCGACATCACGGTCCAGTCAAAACCCGTCGAATGCCGGTACGCCTCCATCGCGAGCCAGTGGCCCTGCGCTTGAGCGTACCTCTCCGTGCCTGGTTGGAACGTATCCATGATGCGTACACCATCCCGGAAGAGCGTCACACCGCCGCCGATCTGTATGACATACGGGGTCGCGTCGCCAAGCCGCGATGCCGCTTCGATGTAGGCCGTCGCAGCTCGAAACGTTACAGCGTCCTCTGGAGTGTTGCCGGACCCGTCGTCGCGAACGGAAATCACGACGACGTCCGCGCCCCGCACGGTCGCTACGATGGAATCCGGATCGGTAACGTCGCCGGGCGCAGCAGTAAAGCGAGCCTTGTCGAATTTGAGGCTTTCGGGATTGCGTGAAACGCCGATGACCTCGTGACCGCGGCTCAGCGCTTCCTCGACGATCACTTTGCCGACACTGCCGCTCGCGCCGTAGACGACGATCTTGTCGGCCAGCGCGTTTTGCGCGAACGGCCCAACGAGGCCCAGAACGACGACGGCAGCGAGTGTGCGCATCAGTCCCCATCGCATGTGTTGAGCGATTCCTGCGCGCGAGGGCCGCGCTGGCTCACGAGGCTCGCGAGTCCGCCAGCGATCCGGCCGGCGGCCCGCGCATACGCGCCGTCGGCCCGTTGCGGATACGACTACTTCAGCCGGTTCTTCACTTTGTCGAGGGCGGCCTGCGCACAAACTTCGTCCTTGTCGCCGCCGGGTGCGCCCGACACCGAAATGGCGCCGATGATCTCGTTGCCGACCTTGATCGGTAGGGCGCCCCGCCGGGCAGTTCCGATCTTCGCATCAGCCTTCACCGCGGCATCGAGCGCGGTATCGGTCTTCACGCGATCAGCGATGTCGCCGCTCGGCACCTTGTACTTGATCGTGGTCCAAGTCTTGCTGAGCCCGACGGCCTGCGTGCGCTCGGCCGCACCGTCGCCCGAGAGGACGACAACCGGCACGCCCGCGGAGTCGACGACCGTGACAGTGGTCTTGTAGCCGTTCTCGACGCACGTCGCCTGCGCAATCTTCGCCGCGTCGAGCGCCACGTCGAGCGCGGGACCGCGCGCGCGAGGCGGCGCGGGAGGCGGCGGAGCCGCACCAGCTGGAGCTTGCGCATTCGCGATGCCTGCGGCCAAGGCCGTAACGGCGCCCAACGATATCCACACGAGCTTTTGCATGACACATCCCCCTTTCGGTCCACGCGGATCCACGGATAGTACCGAAAAATGCCCACGAGGAAACGGAATCATCGCGGTCAACCTTCGCCGTCCACAACCCGCGAAACTGCAACGTCGATTAGCCGGGATTCGCGCGGGCGAGACACCGCTCGTAGCGCTCGTCCACCCTGTGCGCGAACCAGTCGGTGGTCAGGTTGCGCGTGATCTTCGGGCTCTCGAGCCGGATCTGCGGCACCATCGCACGAGGCAACGGTTTGCTGCGCCCGCGCTCGGCCAGCGCGAACAGCCGTTCATAGAGCCGGGTACGGTCGAACGATGCTTCGTCCGCACGCTCGAGGTCGTTGCGGATCTGCGATTCGCTCAGCTCGAGCGGTTTGGCGAGCTTGCGCACGGCGAGCTCCGTCTTGCTCGGCGAGCGGCTGCCGGGAATCAGCAAGTCGCCGTCGAGCGCGAGGCGCGTGCCGGATGCGAGAGTGACCGCGCTTTGAAACGCCACGTTGCGGCTCGCGTAATGTCCCGCGTTGAAGTCGGCGAATCGATACAGCATGTCGTCGTAGGGCGCCGGGTAGTCGAGCAGATGGGCGGCGCCGAAGTACACGCCGCCGCGACGCGTGAACACCTCGTCGCGAAGGTTGCCGTCGTACGGGTACGGATAGCGCTTCTGCGCCGCATGCTTCTCGGCGAACGCGATGCCAACTTGCATGGGGCCTCCGGTGCGGACCGGATTCAAATCCCCGAACAACCGCTCGCCGAGCGGCACGACACGAATGAAGTCCTCGAAAATTTCGCTGAGCTCCTTTTCGGTCTTCACGTGCTCGAGCCGCTCGCCGTAGCTCATGCCGTTCGGCGACGGAATCTTCAGCGCGGCGCTTACCACGATTTTCGGAATCCTGTGGCTCGCGGCACGTGCGTCGATCTGGCGGCGAGCGATCGCGGGCAGCCCCGGCACCGCGGGGTCGACGCGAAAAGTCGATTCCTGCTCGATCACGGCCGCCACCGCGCAGGTGTTGGCCGCGGTGGGCGCAATGCGCAGCGCCTCGAACGCCGCGTGGATATCGACGGCCCACCCCTGACGGTTTGCGATGTTGGCGGGCAGTAGCTTCGCGATTGCGGCTCGCGCGACGTCGGGGTCCACGGCCGGAGCGCGCTGCGGCTGGCTCACGCAGCCGGCGAGCGCGGCGCACACCAGCGCTAGCGCGATCGATGCGCGGCCACGTGCGTGCACGTGCACGGAGATCGTCGATTTCATCCGGAAAAGACTGCGCAATCGCGCGAAGCACCGCAACCGACAGCGATTACCGCGCGATGAGCGCCGGGTCCTCGATGTCAGCCTTGAAGAGCCAACCCGGACCGGGCGAGCGACGACGTCAGCGCGGCGGCGGCCGGTTGCTGCGCGTGCCGCAGGAGGATTGCTGCCAGGCGCTCTCGGTGCCGCCGGCGCTCAAGTACCAAGCGGACGGTGGACCCCGCCGGCAGCTCAGATCGCGTACAGCGGATGCGAGGGTGCGGCGCCCATGCGCACGCGACCCGCGTCCTCGAACCACATCGCTTGGCCCACGATGTGCCGGCGCATCGCATGCATGTCGCGGTGGGCGCGCTCTAGCG
>DASUFK010000252.1:0-4178 GCA_036274615.1 Gammaproteobacteria bacterium
GCGTCGCGCGCCGCCGCATCGATCCGACGAGCGAGCTCCCTGCGCGACTCCGGGCGATCGGCGTCTATCCCGTTGGAGAGAGCGCGCGGCGCGAGCCCATTCTTGAGGGAAAAAACGCCGCCGACTTCGCTCAGTTGGGGAATCTCCGATTCGGACGGGTGCGGGGGAGGCACCGTGGGGGGAGGCGTCCGATCGACAGACATTCGAAGTCGGCGGCGTAGCCAGTATTCGCGGTTCGAGGTGCGGCGCGCCGCGGTCCCACCCGCCGCGCCGTCATCCCTGACGGCGGCGGCGGCCGCGATGGCCATGGATCGCCATTCCTTCGGCATCGTTCGCTCCTCTGTAAAACGCAACGTACGCGAGCCGGTTGGCGGCTCGCATCGGGCAAGCGGCAGAGAAACCTCCGCGCGTTTGGACGACCGGCGCCTCTCTCTTTGGAGCGAGCGGCGCCGGCTGTCCGCGCCGCGCGCTACTCGGTGAGTCGCGGCGCGCTCGGTTGAGGCGCGAACGCGGGTGCGCCCGCGAGCCCGGTCTCCGCCCGCACGTCGCCGTCGGCCGCGGGCTGCGCGCGATGCTGCTTCGCGAGCAGCACGTAGAGCGCGGGCACCACGAACAGCGTGAAGATCGTGCCGATCGTCATGCCGCCCACGAGCACGAGGCCGATCGAGTTGCGCGCCGCGGCGCCCGGGCCGTCCACGAGCGTGAGCGGGAAGTGGCCCGCGATCGTGGCCACCGACGTCATCAGCACCGGCCGCAGCCGCGTGAGCGCCGCCTCTTTCACGGCTTCGAGCTTGCTCGAGCCCCGCTCCTGCGTCTTGTTCGCGAACTCCACGATGAGGATGCCGTTCTTGGCCACGAGGCCCACGAGCGTCACGAGGCCCACCTGCGCGTAGATGTTCAACGTGGTGGTCCAGCCGTCGGTGAAATACGCGAGACCCACGTCGGGCATCTTCAGCACCGTGAAGATCAGTGCGCCGAACATCGCGAGCGGCACGGAGCCGAGCAGGATCACGAGCGGATCGCGGAACGAGTTGAACTGCACCGCGAGCACGAGAAAGATCGCGACGATGGCCATGCCGAGCGCGGGCAGGAACTTGCCGCCTTCGGTGCGGAGCGGAGGATCGAGAGGCAAAGACTACGAATGCGGCCGGCCGCCGGCATCGCCCGGCGGAGACACGCCACGCGGCGTTTAGGAGGGGACGCGTCTATCCCTTTCGGGAGAGACGCAACGGGCGAATCGTCGCCGCCGCGGAACGGCCGCGACTGGAAGTCGTTCGCTTACGAGGAGCGGCGCTGCCTACGCGTTCGCTCGGATCAGTTCACGCGCTTGAACACCCAAGCCCCGGAGACTTGGATTTCGCTCACCTGCGACGCCGGCTTGTCACCCTCGCGCTCGAAAATGTACGGCTGCCCCCACTGACAGCTCGGACACACGAAGGTCGTCTCGCTCTGCGCGAACAGCGGCGACTTCTTGCCGCCGTTTCGGGTGACGACGAGCCCGCCGTCTTCACGCATCACCACCAACGTCGTGAGGTTGTCGAGCCAGTACCCGCGATACGTGCCGACGTACTTGTCGAGGATCTTCGGGTCCACCGCCACCGCGGTGGTCTTGCCGTCCGCCGTCTTGTCGCCCACCCAGTGCTTGGTGCCGCCCTCGGTGGCCTCGTTGCACACGGTCTCGAGCAACTCGTCGTCCGCCGCGTACTCGAGCTTCGCGGTCACGTGCAGCGGTTGGTCGAACGTGCCGGGATCGTCGTACGTCACGTCGAGCTGCAGGTGGCCGAAGTCGAGCCGGCGGTAGCGCTCGGTGATGCGCAGCTTCTCGGTGTGTCCCAACCCTTCGGTGTGCAGCCAGGTCTTGCCGTTGTAGCCGTTGCTCTCGACGACGAGCGTGTCGCCGTCCCACCGGCCCACCGAGTAGCCCATCCAGATCGGCAGCGGATCCTTCTCGAGCGCGCGGCCGTCGGTGAAGATCTGCCGATACGTCAGGTCGCCGTTCAAGATCGCGATCACGGTGGGGCTCTGCACGATCCTGCGCATGCCGCCGCCACCGCCGCCGGCGATCGCGGCGGGACCGTTCGGCAGGCACTGCATGTGCGGTCCGTCCTTGTAGTAGTTCGCCTCGCGCGCGGCTCGCAGCTTCACCGCCCAGTCCTGGATCTTGCTCTCGTCGTGCAGGTCGCCGCTGGTGCCGGTGGGGCGCCAGAGACCGGTGAGCTCGGCGCGGCCGTCGGCCGTGCGCGGCGCGGGCGCCGCGAGATCCGGCTTGCCGTCCGCGGTGCGCGGGATGCCGGGCGTTTTCAAGTCGAGCCACTGCGCGTGCGCCGCCGTCGCAACCAACGCCAACGAGATCGATACCGCGAGCTTCATTTTCTTGGCGCCTCCGAGCGAGCGTTGACGCGATGGTAGCGCAACCCTACGCTGGCGATCACTCGTCAGGGAGGAGCGCGTTAGTGAGGTCAGCACTCTTCGGCTTCGTGGGCGCGGCGTCGCTGCTCGCGATGCACACCGCGCAGTCGCATCACTCGTTCGCCGCCGAGTTCGACATCAACAAGCCGGTGAAGCTCACGGGCACCGTCACGCGGCTCGAGTGGACGAATCCGCACGCGTGGGTGTTCATCGACGCGAAGGACGTGGGCGGCAAGACGTCGAGCTGGGCCGTGGAGCTCGTGGGCATCAACGACTTGTTGCGCCGCGGCTGGGGCCGCGACAAAGTGCACGAGGGCGACGTGATCAACGTGGACGGCTTCGGCGCGAAGAACGGCACCAACACCGCGAACGCGAAGTCGGTGAGCCTCGCGAGCACGGGCCAGCTGCTCTGGGCCAGCGAGGCGCGGGAAGAGCAGAAGAAGGACTTTCCGCAGTAGGCCGGCCGGCCGCGCTGCGCTGAGCGCGCGCCGCCGCGTTAGTCCGACGCGTCGGTCGCGTCGTCGATCCCGAACCGCAGCCGCATCTCGTGCGTCCGCAGCACCACCACCACCGGTGCGGCGGCGGGGAACGCTGCGGCGAGCGGCGCGGACACCGCCGAATAGACGAATCGGCGCTTCCTCCTCGCGGCGGCCGCGAACGAAACGCAGTTCGAGGTGCTGCCGAGCGCGTTGGTGGGTTCGTCCGGCGGCGACGCCGGTTTGCCGACCATCGGCTCGCCTTCCGGCTCGGCGGGCGGAGATTTGGTCGGACCTGGGTGGTCGTCCGGCTCGTGGGGCATGCGAAGGCTCCTTGCCTCGTGCGGCACACACGGTTCGTCGCCCCGACGATCACGTTGCAAGATTCAGTCCAACGACCGCGCGAAAAAGAGAATTTCGAGCGTAGATCGCTTGTGGGCCGAATCATCGAAATTCATCCAGATTCGGGCTCGACCCTCCGAAAGCGCAGAACGCCAGACTTTCTCGTATGGCGCGCACTATCGACGATATCAAGCAGGAGATCCGGGCTCTGTCCCGCAACGACCAAGTGCGCTTGGTGCGCGCGCTGCCCAAAGAGCTGGAAGCGCGTCCGTACACCACGTCTCCGCACGTGGTCCGCGCGGAGATCGAGATCGACCTCGCGGCGGCGAACGACTCTGTCGCACGGCACGGGTCATTCGCAAACATGGCGCGCGAGCACTACGAGGCCACCGACGATGACGCAGTTTGATGTTTTGCGAGTCCGGCGGCTCGCACGCGGTCGAGCCGAGCGAGACGAGCCACGCACCTGCGCTGAGCGGCCGCGCCGCGTCATTCACTTCGACGAACGAATCGATTCTCCGTTGCGCTCACTGCACCGCTCACCTACGCTGCGCGCATGCGACAAAGCGCAGTCCGGACTTCGTTCCTCCTGCCCGCCGTGTGGCTGTTGTCGACGTGCGAAGCGCCGCCGCCGTCCGCGAGTCAACAGGTGCACGCCACGCTGAACCAGCTCATGCAGGCCGTCGTGTATCCCGCGGCCAACGTGCTGTTCTCCACGCAGACGGAGGACCCCGCGGCGTTGGAGCGCCCCCCGAGCAAGGACCCGGCGTTGGCAACCGACCCGCTCGTGAGCGTCTACGGCGGCTGGCGGGCGATCGAGAACGCGGGGCTGGCGCTCTCGGAGTCCGCGAATTTACTGTCGCTGCCGGGCCGCGTGTGCTCGAACGGAGAAGTCGCGCCCACCGGCGACGCGACCTGGTCGACGTTCGTGGCGGAGCTTCGCGACGTGGG
>DASUFK010000253.1:0-6381 GCA_036274615.1 Gammaproteobacteria bacterium
CAACGCCGTCCCGACTACAAGATGTACGAGTACGTCTGCGAGGACAATCGCGAGTACACGGACGCGGTGTCCGGCCAGCAGAAGCTGCGCGTGAAGCCGCGCTAGCCCGCAAGAAATAGGGACAGGTTACTTTCTCCGCGAGGGGTAGCCTGTCCCGTTCTCCACGCTTCGACAAAAGTAGCCCGTCCACCGATCTTCCGGCGCGCTGCACCAGCGTGCAGCGCTGCGGCGCTCGCGTGAACCATCGTGGCGCACGGCACGCGCCGATCGAACGTCGTGCGATCCGCGCGTGACGAACGCAAATCCAGCCACATCAAGCGATTAGCGAGTGCCGCACGCGTGCGCGCCGGTCTGGCACGAGACTTGTATTGAGTCCCGCGACAACGCGTCGAGCTCGGTAGTCGAGCGGGCGCGTCGGGTCCAAGGCCGGGCCCACAGCAACGCCGCTGAAACGCTTCCGCGCATCGGAAAGCGACCTTCAGCGGCGTTTCGTTTTGGCGCAGCGCAAAGGCGGCGATCGGCGGCGGCTCGAAAGAGGACTCACGGAGGACCGCGATGACTCAAGTCACCGAATGCAACCCGATCACGGCGCCGAGCGCGGCGCGCTGGATCTCGTCCGCGGTTCTCGTCGCGCTCGCCGCGCTCGCCGCCGCAGGCGCGAGCGCCGACGAGCCCACGCTCGAGAAGGACGAGCTCAAGCTCGGTTTCATCAAGCTCACCGACATGGCGCCGCTCGCGGTGGCCTACGAGCTCGGCTACTTCGAGGACGAGGGGCTGTTCGTGACGCTCGAGCCGCAGGCCAACTGGAAGGTGCTGCTCGACCGCGTGATCACGGGCGAGCTCGACGGCGCGCACATGCTCGCGGGTCAGCCGCTCGGCGCGACGATCGGCTTCGGCACGAATGCGCACGTCGTCACCGCGTTCTCGATGGACCTGAACGGCAACGGCATCACCGTCTCGAACGACGTGTGGAAGGCGATGAAGGCGCACGTGCCGATGGGCGCCGACGGCAAGCCCGTGCACCCGATCAAGGCCGACGCGCTCGAGCCCGTGATCGCCGATTATCGCGCCGCGGGCAAGCCGTTCAACATGGCCATGGTCTTCCCGGTGTCCACGCACAACTACGAGCTCCGCTACTGGCTCGCGGCGGGCGGCATTCATCCGGGCTACTACTCGAGCGCCGACGTCACGGGTCAGCTCGGCGCCGACGTGCTGTTGTCGGTGACGCCGCCGCCGCAGATGCCGGCCACGCTCGAGGCCGGCACGATTTACGGCTACGCCGTCGGCGAGCCGTGGAATCAGCAGGCCGTGGCCAAGGGTATCGGCGTGCCCGTCGTCACCGACTACGAGATCTGGAAGAACAACCCCGAGAAGGTGCTCGGCGTCACGGAGGAATGGGCGGCGGCGAATCCGAGCACGCACGTGGCGCTCGTGAAGGCGCTGATCCGCGCCGCAATCTGGCTCGACGAGAACGGCAACGCGAACCGGCAGAAGGCCGTCGACATGCTCGCCAAGCCCGCGTATGTGGGCGCCGACCGCGCCGTGATCGCGGCGTCGATGACCGGCACGTTCGAGTACGAGCGGGGCGACAAGCGCGCCGTGCCCGACTTCAACGTGTTCTTCCGTCACTTCGCGACCTATCCGTACTACTCCGACGCGGTCTGGTACCTCACCCAGATGCGCCGCTGGGGCCAGATCGCCGAGCAGAAGCCCGACTCCTGGTACGACGCGACGGCTAAGTCGGTCTACAAGCCCGACGTGTACTTGCGGGCCGCCCGCGCGCTCGTGAGCGAGGGACGCGCGAAGGAAGAGGACTTTCCGTGGATGACCGACGGTTACCGCGCGCCGACCGCCGACTTCATCGACGGCGTCGTCTACGACGGGCGAAGGCCGAACGCCTACATCGACGGACTCAAGATCGGGCTCAAGGGTGCGGACCGTCCCGCCGCGAAGCAGCTCGTGAGCGCCGAGTAGCCGGGAGGCCTCGCAATGCAAGCGTTGCTCAACCGCGCCAATCCCTATCTCGCGCTGCTCGGCCTGCGCTGGCTCGTGCCGCTCGCGAAGCTCGCGACGGGTGACGATCGGCCGCAGCAGGCGCGCGAGCTCTGGCGCGAGCTCGGCGTGCCGCTCGCGGCGATCGCGCTCTTCCTCGTGGCCTGGGCGCAGCTCGCCGCGCGCATCGAGACGAGCCTGGGCGGCATCCCCGGGCCCGCCGCGGTATGGCAGCAGGCGCGCGAGCTCGCGAGCGAGCACGGCGCGGAGCGCGAGCGCCGCGCCGAGTTCTATGCGCGCCAGGACGCACGCAATGCCGCCGCGCTCGCGGAGAATCCGCGAGCCGAGGTGCGCGTGCGCAAGTACACGGGCAAGCCCACGTATTTCGACCAGATTCGCACGAGCCTCGCCACGGTGTTCACGGGCTTCGTGCTCGCGGCGCTCGTGGCGGTGCCGCTCGGCGTGCTCGCGGGCCTGTCGCGCACGATCAACGCGGCGATCAATCCGCTCGTGCAGATCTTCAAGCCGGTGTCGCCGCTCGCGTGGTTGCCGATCGTGACGATGGTGGTGAGCGCGGTCTACGTGAGCTCCGATCCGCTGGTGCAGAAGTCGTTCGTGAACTCCGCGATCACGGTGACGCTCTGCTCGATGTGGCCCGCGCTGATCAACACGGCGCTCGGCGTGGCGAGCATCGACAAGGACCTCATGAACGTGGGCCGCGTGCTCCAGCTGCCGTGGCACACGAAGGTCACCAAGATCGTGCTGCCGTCCGCGTTGCCGCTGATCTTCACGGGACTGCGCCTGTCGCTCGGCGTTGGCTGGATGGTGCTGATCGCCGCGGAGATGCTGGCGCAGAACCCGGGGCTCGGCAAGTTCGTCTGGGACGAGTTCCAGAACGGCTCGTCGGCGTCGCTCGCGCGGATCATGGTGGCCGTGCTCACGATCGGCGTGATCGGCTTCCTGCTCGACCGCTTGATGCTCGCGCTGCAGGCCGCCGTCACTCACACGGCAAATCGATGAGCGCCCGGATGCAAGAGACCACGGCCGTGCCGCTGCTCGAGCTCCGCGGAGTCCGCAAGTCGTTCGGCGCCGACGAGGTGCTAGGCGGCATCGACCTTACGATCCGCGAGGGCGAGCTCGTGGCGATCGTGGGCTTCTCGGGATCGGGCAAGTCCACGCTGATCTCGCTGCTCGCGGGGCTCGCCGAGCCGACCGCGGGCAGCGTGCTGTTCGAAGGCAACGAGATCGCCGGCCCGGGTCCCGACCGCGGCGTGGTATTCCAGAGCTACTCGCTGATGCCGTGGCTAACGGTGCGCGCCAACGTGGCGCTCGCCGTGGACGCGGTGCTGCGCGGCAGCTCAAAGCACGAACGGCGCGCCGTCGTGGATCGTTACGTCGAGATGGTGGGGCTCGCGCACGCCGCGGACCGCAGGCCGGCGGAGCTCTCGGGTGGGATGCGGCAGCGCGTGGCCGTGGCGCGCGCGCTCGCGATGCGGCCGAAGGTGCTGCTGCTCGACGAGCCGCTGTCGGCGCTCGACGCGCTCACGCGCGCGAAGCTCCAGGACGAGCTTGCGGCGATTTCCGAACGCGAGCGCAAGACGATCGTGCTGATCACCAACGACGTCGACGAGGCGCTGCTGCTCGCCGACCGCATCGTTCCGCTGAATCCCGGACCGAGCGCGACGCTAGGGCCCGAGTTCCGCGTGCCGTTCGCGCGGCCCCGCAGCCGCGCCGCGCTCGGCGACGACGCGGAGCTCCGCCGGTTGCGCGCCGCGATCACGCGCTACCTCCTCGACGCGAGCCGCGCCAAGGAGATCCGCGACGCGACGCGCACGGCGCCGCCGAATCCCTTGCCGAACGTCACGCCGCTCGCGCCGCGGGGCGAGCCGCCGCGCGCATACGTGCAGGCAGCGGGCAAGCACCCGGCGCGCCGCTACGTCGAGTTCTTCCGCGTGTCGAAGAGCTATCCGACGCGCGCCGGCACGCTCACGGTGGTCGACGGCTTCGACCTCAAGATGGAGCGCGGCGAATTCGTGTCGCTGATCGGCCATTCGGGCTGCGGCAAGTCGACCGTGCTCGCGATGGCGGCGGGTCTCTCGGACGTGAGCGGCGGCGGCATCGTGGTCGACGGCCGCGAGGTGCACGCGGCGGGGCCGGACCGCGCCGTGGTGTTCCAGGCGCCGAGCCTGTTCCCGTGGCTCACGGCCGCGCAGAACGTGGCGCTCGGCGTGGACCGCGTGTATCCGCACGCGACCGCCGCCGAGCGCGGGGACATCGTGAGCTACTACCTCGCGCGCGTGGGCCTCGCGAGCAACGCGGCCAAGCTCGCGAGCGACCTCTCGAACGGCATGCGGCAGCGCGTGGGCCTCGCCCGTGCGTTCGCGTTGAATCCGAAGCTGCTGCTCCTCGACGAGCCGTTCGGGATGCTCGACTCGCTGACGCGCTGGGAGCTCCAGGAGCTCCTGATGGAAGTTTGGGCGCGAACGCAGGTCACGGCGATCTGCGTCACGCACGACGTCGACGAGGCGATCCTGCTCGCCGACCGCGTGGTGATGATGACCAACGGCCCGAACGCGAAGGTCGGCAAGGTCATGACGGTCAACCTGCCGCGGCCGCGCACGCGCAAGGCGCTGCTCGAGCATCCGGATTACTACGCGTACCGGCAGGAGGTGCTCGACTTCCTGGCGGGTTGCGAGCGGGCGAAGGCGGCCGCGGCGGAGGCCGCGTGATCTCTACGAAGTGGGGGCGCGACAGGGGCGTTGTCGTTTGCGGTTCAGTGACGGGAGACGAACCACTATGAGATTCGATCGAGTAACCACGGCCGCGGCGGCGGCCGCGCTGGGCGCCGCGGCCGGAGCGGGCCACGCGGCCGAAACCTTGGAGCAGGCCGTGCGCGAGTCGGACTTCATCTTCGACTTGCGCGCGCGCTACGAGGGCGTGGCGCAGGACGGCTTCACCGAGGACGCGGAGGCGCTCACGAGCCGGCTCCGCCTGGGGTTCCAGACCGCGCCGCTGAAGAAGACTTCGCTGCTCGTCGAGGGCGTGTGGGTGGAGGCGCTCGACGACGACTACAACAGCACGACCAACGGCAACACCGGCTACCCGGTGGTGGCCGATCCCGCCGATGTCGCGGCGATCAACCGCGCGGCGATCGTCAACAAGTCGCTGCCGAACGCGACGCTCACGTTCGGCCGGCAGCGCATCGTGCTCGACGATCAGCGGTTCGTCGGCAACGTGGGTTGGCGGCAGAACGAGCAGACGTTCGACGCGGCGCGCGCGCAGCTCGGCGGCGGCAAGGTCAAGGCGGACCTCACGTACGCGGATCAAGTGAACCGCGTGTTCGGCCCGGACTCGCCTGCGGGACGCTGGCACGGCGACGTCGTGCTCGGCAACTTGGGCTGGACGCTGCCCGCAGGCACGCTCACGTTGTTCGACTATTTCATCGACTTGGACGACGCGGCCGCGCAGTCGAGCAACACGCTCGGTGCGCGCCTCAACGGCGCGAAGAAGCTCGGCAAGATCGGCGTCACCTACATCGTCTCGTACGCCGACCAGGTGGACGCCGGCAACAACCCGGCGAGCTTCGGCAACGACTACCGGCTGCTCGAGGGCGGGCTCGCCTTCGCGAAGCTCGGCGTGGGGCTCGGCTACGAGGTGCTCGGCAGCGACGGACCGACGGCGTTCCAGACGCCGCTCGCGACGCTGCACGCCTTCGAGGGCTGGGCGGACAAGTTCCTCGCGACGCCGCCGGCGGGCATCGAGGACGCCTATCTCAAGCTGAGCTACGCGTTCGGCAAGCGCGGCGCGTTCACGAGCATCAACGCGCTCGCGTTCTTCCATGACTTCGCGGCCGAGCAGTCGTCCGCGCATTACGGCGACGAGCTCGACCTCCAGCTCGTCGCGCGCACGGAGAAGCTCGCCTTCACGCTCAAGTACGCCGACTACCGCGCGGACGAGCTCTTGACCGACACGGACAAGCTCTGGCTCTCCGTCGACTTCGCCTTCTGAAAATAGGGACATGCTGCTTTTTCGGTGGTGATGAAAATGGGGACATGCTGCTTTTTCGAAGCCACAGGCGTGGATCGCCCCGCAGAAAATGGGGACATGCTGCTTTTTCGCGCGCGAGCGGGAGGCAAGCGTCCGAAACATTCGCCGCGAAAAATCAGCATGTCCCTATTTTCCGGGGAGGAGCGATGAGCAAGAGGAAGCTCGTGTTGGTGGGGAACGGGATGGCGGGCATGCGCGCCGTCGAGGAGCTGCTCGAGCTCGCGCCCGACATGTACGACATCACCGTGTTCGGCAGCGAGCCGCACGGCAACTACAACCGCATTCTGCTGTCGCCCGTGCTCGCGTCCGAGAAGAAGATCGGCGACATCATGCTGAACACGC
>DASUFK010000254.1:0-20591 GCA_036274615.1 Gammaproteobacteria bacterium
CTGGTTTCGCCGCGCGCGCGCGCGAGCCGGCCGTCGAAGCCGTCGAGAATCACCGCCGGCAACGCGAGCGCGACGAGCAGCCAACCGATTGCCGCCGCCGGCTCCTTCGCAGTGCCGGGCGCCGTGAGCACCGCCACGAGCAGCAGCGTGAGCGCGCCGCGCGCCAGCGTCACGACGTTTGCCACGCCGAACCGCGGGGCGTCGAGGCGGCGCGCCGCGAGCGAGAGCACGACGGCGCCGCCGACGAACAACAACGCGAACGTGCGCCGCACGAACGCGGCATCGATCGAGAGCAGCGCGTCGATCGATACGGCGAGCGCGAGGCCGGCCGCGGCAACGGCGGCGACCCCCAGCGCGCTGCTCAAGACGCGCCGGCGCGGCGGATCCGAAAGGGGGGGGCTCGGCATGGCGCGAGACGCTTGCATGTTTGCGGGTGTGTTGCAAGTATGCGCCAGGCCTATGATTCCCCTCGCGCAATTCCCCGAGCCGCCGCCGTGACCTCCGCCGATGCCGCGTTTTGGATCGTGGAGCCGGGGCGCGGCGAGATTCGGCCCGAACGCCTACCGGTGCGCGGCGCAGACGACGTCGTGGTGCGCGCGCTCTTCAGCGGCATCAGCCGCGGTACCGAAACGCTCGTGTTCGCGGGCGCGGTGCCCGAGAGCGAGCGCGAGAGGATGCGCGCGCCGTTTCAGATGGGCGACTTTCCGGCGCCCGTGAAGTACGGCTATTGCAGTGTCGGCATTGTCGAAGAAGGCCCCGACGCGCTGCGCGGGCGCGCCGTGTTCTGCCTCTATCC
The DNA here is from genome assembly GCA_036274615.1 of Gammaproteobacteria bacterium. Taxonomy (GTDB): domain Bacteria; phylum Pseudomonadota; class Gammaproteobacteria; order Steroidobacterales; family Rariloculaceae; genus FEN-1219. The sequence goes on from DASUFK010000254.1 coordinate 797, forward strand.
GCACCAGACGCGCTACGTGGTGCCGGCCTCGGCCGTGCACGTGCTGCCGGACCGCGTGCCGCCCGCCCGCGCGGTGCTCGCGGCCAACCTCGAGACGGCGGTCAACGGGCTCTGGGACGCGGGTCCTCGGATCGGCGACCGCGTGTCGGTGGTCGGCGCCGGCACGGTCGGCTGCCTCGCAGCGTGGCTCGCCGCGCGTTCCGGCTGCGACGTGGAGCTCGTCGACGTGGATGCGCGCAAAGCTGGGGCGGCGCAGCATCTCGGGGTCGCGTTCGAGACCCCTGCGAACGCGACGCGCGACGCGGACATCGTGGTGCATGCGAGCGGCGCCGCCGCGGGGCTCGCGACCGCGCTCGAGCTCGCGGCGTTCGAGGCCACGGTGCTCGAGCTCAGCTGGTACGGCGCGCGACGCGCGGAGGTCGCGCTCGGCGAGGCGTTTCACAGCCGCCGCTTGACGCTCAAGTCGTCGCAAGTCGGCGCGATCGCGACGGCGCAGCGGCCGCGTTGGAGCGCGCGCCGCCGCATGGGCCTCGTGATGAAGCTGCTCGCGGACGAGCGGCTCGACGCACTGATCAGCGGCGAGAGCGCTTTCGAGGAGCTGCCTGAATTGCTCGCGCGGTTGGCAACGTCCCCCGGTTACACTCTGTGCCATCGGATCAGGTATTCGTGAGCAAGGGGAAGGAACAGGGGATGTTCAACGTACGTGTCCGCGGACATTTCATGATCGCGCACAGCTTCCGCGGCGACGTCTTCGGGCCCGCTCAGAACCTGCACGGCGCAACCTACGTCGTGGACGTCGATTTCAGGCGCCGCGAGCTCGACGAAGACGGCATCGTGGTCGACATCGGCCGCGCGAGTCAGGCGCTGCACGTGGTGCTGGCGGAGCTCAATTACCGCAACCTCGACGAGGAGCCGAGCTTCGCGGGCAAGAACACCACCACCGAGTTCCTCGCGTACGTGATCTTCGACCGGCTCGCTCAGGAGATCGAAGCGGGCTCGTTCGGGCCGAACGCCGACGGGCTCGTGTCGATGAAAGTGACGTTGAATGAATCGCACGTCGCGTCGGCGTCCTACGAAGCGGCGCTCCGCAAGTAAATCGAAGGCGAACGAGAACGCACGACGGCCAACGAGGGCCGTCGGCCGGCGGACTGCTCCTGCGACTCGGGCACGGCGGCCGTCCGGCGGAAGGCGTGCGGCCGTCGATCTCGTCGTGCCCGGCGATCCGGACACGCCCACCGGCGGCTACATCTACGACCGCCAGATCCTCGCGGGGCTCGCGAAGCTCGGCTGGCGCACCGCCGTGCATTCGCTCGACGGCAGCTTTCCGCGGCCGACGCCGAGCGCGCTGCGCGACGCACGCGCGCAATTCGCCGCGATTCCGGACGGCCGCACCGTGGTCATCGACGGCCTCGCGCTCGCGGGGCTCGATCGGGTGCTCGACGACGAAGCGCGGCGCCTCGGGCTCGTGGCGTTGATCCACCATCCGCTCGCGCTCGAGACCGGCATCGACCCCGAGTCCGTGCGTTTGCTCGAGGCCGCCGAGCGCAGCGCGCTCGCGCGCGTCGCGCGCGTGATCGTCACGAGCCGCTGGACCGCGCGCGCGCTCGGCGCTTACGGCGTTGCGCCGGAACGGGTCCGTGTGGTGGAGCCCGGCGTCGACCGCCGGCGCCCGGCGCCGCCGCGGCCGCCCGAGAGGCGATCGCGCGCGCGTGCCGGCGGGCGCCGCGCTCCGAAAGCGGCCGCTGCGCGACCGGACGGCGTACACCTGCTCTGTGTGGCCACTCTTACGCAACGCAAAGGGCACGCCGTGCTGTTCGACGCGCTCGCCGAGCTGCGCGACCGCCGCTGGCACCTCGTGTGCGCCGGCAGCATCACGCGCGACCCGGAGACCACGGCCGCGCTCGAGCGCCAGATCTTGAGGCTCAGCCTCGGCAACCGCATCAGCCTGCTCGGCGACGTCGACCACGAGACGCTCGAGCGCTACTACGAGCGCGCGGATCTGTTCGTGCTCCCGTCGTATCTCGAGGGCTTCGGCATGGCGCTCGCGGAAGCCGTGGCCCGCGGCGTGCCCGTGGTGAGCACGCGCGCCGGCGCGATCCCGGAGACGGTGCCCGCCGCCGCGAGCGTGCTCGTGGCCCCGGGCGACAGCCGCGCGCTCGCCAAGGCGCTCGCGCCGCTGCTCGACGACTCGGCCGAGCTCGCGGCGCTGGCCGCGCACGCGCGGTCGGCGGCCGCCTCGATGCCCACGTGGCGCGGCGCGGCCGAAAAATTCGCCGCGGCGCTCGACGGCGTCGGAACGCGGCCCACATGAGCGGCTTCTCCGCGGACTGGTTGCGACTGCGCGAGCCGGCGGACGCGGCCGCACGCGATGCGTCGCTGGTGGCGCTGCACTCGCGGCCGGAGATCACGATCGTCGACCTCGGCGCGGGCTCCGGCGCGAACCTCCGCTACATGGCGCCTCGGCTCGGCGGCGCACAGACGTGGACGCTCGTGGATAACGACACCGCGCTGCTCGCCGCCGCAACAACGGCCACCGTCCAATGGGCCGCGGCGCTCGGGGCCGATGAAGGTGCCGAGCTGGGAGACGAGAACCGCAGCTTCACCACGCGGGTGACGATGCGCGAGCTCGACCTCGCGCGCGACCTCGCCGCGCTCGAGCTGCCGCGCGGCGCGCTGGTAACGTCGTCCGCGCTGCTCGATCTGGTGTCGGCGCGGTGGCTCGACGATCTCGCGCAACGCTGCGCCGCCGCCGGCGCGCCCGTGCTGTTCGCGCTGATCTACGACGGCCGTACCACCTGCGAGCCCGCCGAGCCCGAGGACGCCGAGGCGCTGGCACTCTTCAACCGCCACCAGCTCGGCGACAAGGGCTTCGGCCCCGCTCTCGGCCCCGCCGCCGCGCGCGCGGCCGAGCAGGCGTTCGCGAGCCTCGGCTACCGAACCGAGACGCGCGCGAGCGACTGGCGGCTCGAGCCCCGCGACGCGGCGCTGCAGCGCGCGCTCGTGGACGGCTGGCTCGGCGCGGCGCTCGAGCTCGCGCCGCAGCGCGCGGCCATGCTGCGTGGCTGGCATCGCCGCCGGCTCGAGCACGTGGAGCAGGGCCGGTCGCGGATCGGCGTGGGGCACGCCGACGTCGCCGGCCAACCTCCGAGCGCCGACCGCTCGTCTTAGCCGGGCGCCCTCCCGCCGCGGCTGGAGTCAGAGCACCCGCGCAAGGTGGCCGGTGGGTCCGTCGTGGGCCGACTCGGTATCACCGGTGGATGCGCGCAAGTCGCAGTCGAACAGCACGTCGCCGCCCATCGCGAACACGCGGTGCCGCGGGCGCAGGCAGTCGGCGATCTTGTCGCGAGCCGGCAGCGACAGCCCGGCCCGTCCGCGGCCCGTGACGAGCGGCGCGATGGCGACGTGCAAGCGGTCGAGTAGCCCGGCCTCGAGGAACCTCGACACGGTGGTCCCGCCGCCCTCCACGAACACCGAATGAAGCCCGCGCTCGCGCAGGCGCGCGAGTAGTAGGTCGAGCCGGAGCCGCGGGCCGTCGGCCGGCACGCCGACGACCTCCGCGAGACCGTGGCGCGCTCCCTCCGCCGGCGCGCACTCCGCCGCGCAGACGAGCAGCGTGGGTGCGTCGGGCGACGTGAACACCCGGCGCTCCATGCCGAGCCGGCGGCGCGGATCGAGAATCACGCGAACCGGATTTACGCCTTCGACGTGTCGAACCGTTAGCCGGGGATCGTCGCGCTCGACGGTGCCGGCGCCGACGACCACCGCGTCGCTGAGCGCGCGCAACCGATGGAGGTGGGTGACGTTGTCGGGCCCCGTTACGTAATACGAGTCGCCGCTGCCGGTGGCGATGCAGCCGTCGAGGCTTTGGCCGAGATGAGCGATCGTCAACGGCCGGCCGGCGGCCGCGCCGCAGATGGGCAAGTAGAGGTCGAAAAACGCGTGGGTGTCCGGCGGAGCGCCGGCGCCCAGGGCCCAGCCGGAGGCCGGAGCCCACGACAGCCACGGCCGTTCCACGTCGTGCGGCAGCGGCACGAGGCCGCCGCTCGCGTCGACTGCGAACGCGCGGGAACCTCCGCCGGCCGTCGCACCTCTGGACCAAGCCGCGGCGGCCCGCAGAGCGTTCCAGGCGACGCGCGGGCTGCGCTGCGCGCCGTCCGGCGCGGCATCGGTGGACTGCCTGAACGACATGAACGGGAAGGCTCTTGATCGGAACAACGTGCTTAACTGGTATCCTAACATTGGTGAAACCGATGCTCTCGAGCTCCATGCCCGCGAAACGTCACGGAAAAATCAACGGCGACCCGGCTGCGCTCACGTTCGATCGAGCGGTGGGCGAGCTGCGCCGCGGACGCGCGGTGCAGGTGATCGACGGCGCGCGCGCGATGATCGTCGCCGCCGTCGAGACGGTTCAGGCCGCCCTCTACACGCGGCTCGTCACGGCCGCGGCCGGCTGCGCGGTGCTGCTGGTCACCGCAGAGCGCGCGCATGCCGCGGGCTTGTCGCGCCAGCGCGGCCCCGTGGCGATCGCATTCCGCGGAGCCGTCGATCTCGAGCAGCTCCGCTCCGTCGCGGGCGTGAGCGAAGTGCAGCCGATCGATCACACGCTGTTCCACGTGGACGCGGCGCCCGATTGCGCCGCGCTCGCAACGGCGGGCTTCCTGCTCGCGAAGGCGGGCAGGCTCGTGCCGGCGCTCATCGGCTTCGAGACGTCCGAAGCGCCCGGTGCCGACCTGATCGCCATCGAGGCGCGCGACGTGGAGCAACACGAGCGCACCGGTCATCACAGCTTGCAGCTCGTGAGCCGCGCGCGCGTGCCGCTCGCCGACGCGATCGAATGCGAGATCGCATTGTTCCGCGACGAGCACAGCCTGGCCGAGCACGTTGCCGTGCTGATCGGCAAACCCGACGCCAACAACGCCGTGCCCGTGCGCTTGCACTCCGCGTGTCTCACGGGCGACTTGCTGGGCAGCCTGCGTTGCGACTGCGGCGAGCAGCTGCGCACCGCGGTCGCTCGCATCGCCGCCCTCGGCGGCGGCGTGCTGCTTTATCTCGATCAGGAAGGCCGCGGCATCGGGCTGCCGAACAAGCTGCGCGCGTACGTGCTGCAGGACGAAGGGCTCGACACCGTCGACGCCGACCGTCGTCTCGGCTTTTTGGCCGACGAGCGCACCTACGACGTGGCGGCCGCGCTGCTGCAAGAGCTCGGCATCACGCGGATCAAGCTGCTCACCAACAATCCGCAGAAGATCAGCTCGCTGCGTGACCACGGCATAGAGGTAACCGGGCGCTTGCCGCTCGTGACCAACAGCAACACCCACAACGAGCGCTATCTGCGCGCGAAGACCGAGCGCGCCGGCCACCTCGCCGAAGAGTGGGGCCGCTCGCTCGCCGGCGAGTCTTAGGACTGGTGTCTGGCACCGCCGGTGTCTGACACCAGCGGTGTCTGACACCACGCATTTGCCGTTACGCGGCTTCCGCCATTGCGGCCGCTGTTCAGCGGGTGGCGGCGATCCAGTCGTCCACGCGCTTCTCGAGCAGCGACAGCGGCAGCGCGCCGCCGCCGAGCACCACGTCGTGGAAGCGGCGGATGTCGAAGCGGTCGCCGAGCGCGGCTTGCGCGCGCGAGCGCAGCTCGAGCAGCTTGAGCATGCCGATCTTGTAGCCCGTGGCCTGGCCGGGCATCACGATGTAGCGGCGGACCTCCGCGCGGATCTGGCCCTCCGCGATCGACGAGTTCTCCGTGAAGTAGCGCACCGCCTCTTCTTCCGTCCAGCCCTTCGCGTGCAGGCCGGTGTCGACCACGAGGCGGATCGCTCGCCAGAGCTCGCCGCTCAGCCGGCCGAAGTCCGAGTACGGATCCCGGAACCGGCCCATCTCCTTGCCGAGCCTCTCGGCGTAGAGCCCCCACCCTTCCGTGTACGCATTGAAGAAGCTCTGCGTGCGGAATGTCGGCAGGCCCGTGAGCTCCTGCGCGATCGAGATCTGCAAGTGATGACCGGGGATGCCCTCGTGATAGGCCACGGTCTCGAGCTCGGGCTTCGGCATCGCGTTCATGTCGATGAGGTGCACGTAGAACGTGCCCGGCCGCGAGCCGTCCGGCGTGGCCTGCTCGTAATGCTGCGGCGCGCCCGGCAGCTCGCGGAACGCTTCCACGCGCTTCACCACGAGGTCGGCCTTCGGCAGCAAGCCGAAAAACTCAGGCAACCGTTGCTTGATGGCGGCGATGTCTTCGCGCGCCTCCGCGAGATAGGCCTCGCGGCCTTCGTCGGTGTTCGGGAAACGAAACCGGGGATCGGAGCGCATGAACGCGAAGAACTCGGGCAGCGTGCCGGCAAACCCGACCTGCCGGCGGATCGCGTCCATCTCGCCGTGGATGCGCTCCACCTCGCTTAGCCCGAGCGCGTGGATCTGCTCGGCCGTCATGGCGGTGGTGGTCTCGGCGGCGAGCCGCTGCGCGTAGAACGCGGGGCCGTCGGGCAGCTTCCAAACGCCGGTCGCCACCTCGTCCGAATTCACGACGTCGGCGTCGATCCAGGCGATCAGCGCGTCGTACGCCGGCTTGAAGCTGTCGAGGAGCGCGGCGCGCGCGGCCACGCGGAGCTCGTCGGCCGTGGCCGCATCGATCTTGCCGGCGGACACCAGCGCGTCGATCTTCGACCGCGCGTCGGCCCACAGCGGCGCCTCGCCGGCGCCTGCGAACGGCGCGCCCGTGACGAGCGCCGTGGCCTGCTGGCGCACGGCCGCGTACGCGAACCGCGGCGCGTGCACGCCCTCGGCGGCCGCGAGCTTCGCGCGCTCGAGCATCTGACCCATCGCGCGGGCGATGCCGCCGATCCGCGCGACGTAGGCGCGCATGTCCGCGGCGTCGTCAACGCGGTGCTGGGTGATCAATACTTGCGGCAAGCCCGTGTGGGCGCCGCCCATCTGGTTGAACACGTACGAGCGCCGGCGAAACGGCTGAGCCTTCTCCGCTTGCTCGAGGCCGAACACCCAGAGGTCGTACGAGGTCTTCGCTTCCGGCGTGAGGCGCTCGTAGTCGAACGTGTGCCGCAGCTCCTCGACCGTCGCGCGCCCCCATGCGAGCTGCGCGTCGCCCGCGGCTTCGGACAAATCGTCGATCTTGTCGTAGTCGTCCTTGCGGCCGAGCGAGGTCTTGCGCAACGGGCTGAAGTCGAGGCTTTCTTCGAAGCGGGCATCGAGCCACACGGTGAGGCGCTCGCTCTCGGACGTTGCCGCGTTCCCGGCGGGCGCGGTCTGCGCCGACTCCGGCCGCGCGCCGCCCGGCGAGCCGTTGCCGCACGCGGCGAGCGCGGCAGCCGAAAGCGCCAGAGCTAGGAAGCGTTGCGCTTTGAGGGCGATCATGGCGCAGCGAGCGTAACCACGCGGCTGCAGGCGCGCAATGGGCGAGCCCTTGGCTCGTTCAGTCCCAGAACTTCCACCACGGTTTCGCCGGGGCCGGCGCCGCGGGCGGCGGTCGTTCTTGCTTCGAATAGTCGACGAACGTGAGCTCGCTGCACTTGTCCGGCGAGTACGCCACGTCGGCCGCCGCGAGCATGTCGCTGCCGCTGTACACGCCGGCGAGATACTCGGGATCTTCGGCCGTGTAGCTGCGCATGAGCGTGGGTCCGGCCGGATCGAGCGAGAAGCGCTCGACGACGTGCAGCCGGTCCGTGTGCAGCACCGGCGGCGACAACACGCCGGGCGCGAAGCCCACCGTGTCGACGACGAGCACGTCGTTCTCCCATCGGCCGATCGAGTGACCGGCGCGGGACGGCGCGATCGCCGCCGGATGCTCCGGCAGGTCGAGATGGATCGTGCGCGTGAAGCCGTACTGGCCGTACTCGAGCGTGACGGTGTCGGCGGTCTGCTTGACGCGATTGACGGCGCCGTCGTAGGTCCAGTCGAAGATCACGCTCGTGGTCTCGCAGCGCAGGCGCGGGTTGTGTTGCGGGTTGTACGTCTCGAACGCGTCGGCGGCTTTCTGGCCCGCCGGCGTGAGCGCGACCTCGCGGGTGCGGTACTGGCGGGCGTTCTCGGCGGTATTGGCGCCGGGCTCGAAGGCCGGCGCTTGCGAGAGCGGCACGAGCGCGCCGCCGCGGCCGCGCGGGTCGGTCATGACGAGCTGCTCGGGCGCCCAATCGCCGGCGAGGTTCGGCTCACCCGACGGCAGGCGCGCCGGCCGTTCCCCCGCGGGACGCGGCACGGGCGCCTGCGAGAGCTGGCCGTAGCGGTCGGCCGAAGTGCCGTTCGCAAACACGATCGTGGAGAGATAACAGGAGCTGCGGTCGTTGCGATCGGGCGCGCCCGTGATCGTGACGGCCGTGCCCGCCTTGAACATCTCGGGCGACCACCCGGAGCGGCGCAGCGTGGTCGCGGAGCGCATCTCGCAGCGCCACGCGGCGACCTTACCGTCGGCGCCGGTCACGTCGAGATAGACGTACGCGTGCGGGTTCACGAAATCGACGCGGGTCACCGCGCCGCTGATCGTGATTTCCTTGGTGGTGTCGAACGTGCCGATCCCGTGATGCGCTGCCGCGGGCGCCGCGGCGAGCGCGGCGGCAACGACGAGGCCGTGCTGTGCCTTCATCTCTCTCCCCTGAAACGCCGGCGAGCGGAGCTCATCGTAACAAACGGCGCTTCGGCTAGGCCGGGCAGGCCCCGCTACCTTCGTGAGGTCGGCGCACGGCTCGGACTTGAGACAACTTCGCACGCGCTCGATATTTCTTTTCCGGAACCGGATGTTTCTTGGGCGATGCGCCCTACTTCTTGAGGAAGGCCGTCATTAGATTGACAACCGTCGGAAGCAATTCGATTTGAACCAACGGAGCAATGCCATGAAGACGTTATTGAAGCTTGGTGCGGCAGCGGCCCTGGTCGCGGTCTTCGCCGGCGCTTCGGCCGGCGAGGCGACGATCGACGAGATCGTCGTGGTCGGTAAACGTCCGGCCGAGGCGTTGCCGCAAATCGAGGTCGCGCGGCCCGCGATGCCGGAGATCAAGCTCGAGCCGCTCGTGCCGGTGATCACGCTGCCTCGAATCGAGATCGCGATGCTCGAGCGCAAGCTCGGCTGAGCGATCGTCGGTAAGTCCCCCCCGCGCGCGGTGTGGCTTCGGCCCGCCGCGCGCTTCTTTTCGCCTCCCTCGACTTCAGAACAGCGACCGGCGCTGCCAAAAGCGCCGGTAGACCAGCGCCGCGAGCAACAAGAGCAACGCGGCGACGGTGCCGGCGGGTGTCGACAGCCACCCTGCGACCGCGCCGAACAGCGTGCCGAGCCGCGCCGACAGCAGCACCGAACCGGAGATGAGCCACGGCGAGCCGAGCGTCACGGCGGCCAGCGCCGCCGCGAGCAGGCAGCGTCGCGCGAGCGTCGCGCGTGCTCGCGCCTTCGCCAGCCGTGCCGTCGTGGCGCTCAGGAACGGGTCGGGCGGAAGCTGGCGATGCTCGCCGTCGAACACGTCGCGCAGATCTCGATGGCAGTCGTCGTGCGTGTCCATCGTCGTTCCCTCATGCCCCCGCGTAGGCAGCAAGCAGCTGCCGCAGTCGCGCCGAACCGCGCGTGACGTGCGACTTCACCGTGCCGAGCGGCAGCTTCGTGAGCGCCGCAATCTCCGTGTGCGACAGGCCCTCGCTGTGCGCGAGCACGACGCAGAGCCGCACCTGCGGCGGCAGCGTCGCGAGCGCCGCGTCGAGATCGATGCCTTCGGCCGCGCCGTCGAAGTGCACGCGCGGATCGTTGTCGGGCGCGAGCTCCTCCGAGTAGGCGATCTTGCGCCGCCTGAGCTCCTCGAGCCAGGTCGTAACCATGATGCGCTTGAGCCAGCCGTCGAATGCAGCTGCCGTGCGGAGCTGCTCGAGCGACCGCCACGCCGTGAGAAACACCTGCTGCGCGAGGTCGTCGCCGGTCTGCGGCTCGCGGCACAGGTGATACATGAATTTGCGCACGCGCTGGTGCCGGCGCTTCACGATTTCCGTGAACGCCTGCGAGTCGCCCGCGCATGCGAGCGCGATCACCAACGGGTCGGCCGCGTCGCGAAGCTCCGCGGCCGAGAGGCGGCTCACTCTTTATGTGGCCAGGGACCCGGCCGCTCGCTCTCCGCTGCCGGCTTCTCGGCGAACCTCGACGAGTAGAAAATCCCTGCGCCAAGCACGAGCGCCCCGAACCCAAGGGCCATGAAGATCCCCGGCCCGTCATTGCCCGACGGGGACGGGGCAAAAATGACCCCCAAGAGCAATACCCCCCCGAAGAGCAGTCCCCCTCCACCGAGGAACATGAGGATCGCGCCGGCACCGCGGAGAAAGCGGTAGGAATCGCCACGGCCGGGCTCCCATGGGTTGGAGCGCGGCGGGGTAATCAACAGCCTCAGCTGCTCTTCATCGACGTTGCCGGTCTTCTCGACGATCGTGCGAAACGTCTGGTGCTTTTGCGCCTCGCTCCTCGACCTGTACCAGCTGCCCGCGATGATCACGGCCGCCAGCCCTATCCAAAAAGCCGCTACTTCCACCGCTCATCTCCTTGCCCGGCGAGCCGAGCCATCAACGCCGCGCCACTACGCTCTGCTGACTACCAGAGATGCCGACTCTTGCGGAACGGATGCGCTGGGGCGCCGCCCCCGCCGCGCCGTCACGTGCGCAGGATCGCGAGCCGCGTGGCCGCAACCTCGCCGAGCAGCGTGACGAGCCGGTCGGCGAGCCAGCTCAAGTGCTCCCCGCCGCGCTTCGCGTCCGCGCGGGCGGCGTTGCCGCAAACGCCCGCCGGGTGCAGGTCCTCGCTGAGCCAGCCGATGCCCACCGGCTTCTCCGCGCCGAGCAGCGTGTTGCGGGCGGCGAGCTCGTGCGGCAGGCCTTTGAAGTCCTGTAGCTCGGTTTGGCGCACGAGATCCGGGCGCAGGTACAGCATCAGCGACGTCTCGATCTCGCCGCCGTGGATGTCGTGCGCCGCCTCGCGGGCGTCGAACAATCCGGGCGGCGCGCCGAACGCGAAATAGCTCGCGCGCGCGACGAGCATGCCGTGCTCGGCGCGCAGCCTGAGCGCGACTTGGTCGACGACCGTCTTCTGCCCGCCGTGCGTGTTGAAGATCACGAGCTTGCGCACGCCCGCGCGCGCGACGCCGGCGCCGACGTCGGCCCATGCGTCGGCGAGCGTGTCGCCCGCGATGCTGAGCGTGCCCGCGAAGCTGCGGTGCTCGGCGCTCGTGCCCACCATGAGCGCCGGCAGCACGAGCACGGTCGGCCGCGGCGGCAGCCGCGCGAGCGCCGCGCGCACGATGCCGTCGTTGATCACCGCGTCCGTGGACAGCGGCAGATGCGGGCCGTGCTGCTCGATGGCCGCCACGGGCAGCAACGCCACCGTCTGCTCGGGGTCCACGCGCCCGAAGTCCGTGGTCGTACAGTCCTGCCAGTACCCGCTTTGCACTGCGTGCCAGCCCCGCAAGAAAATAGGGACATGTTACTTTTTCGGCGACGCCGGTTGGGACTATCCGGCGCGTCGGGCCGAAAAAGTAACATGTCCCTATTTTCTTGCCGCGCCACCTTGGATAATGGCAGACCCAACGCAAGGTTAAGCCCGAACTCGAGACAGGACAGTCACATGAGCACACCGCAACGCGCAGCCGTCCCCTCCGCCGACAACGAAGTCAAAGAGCTGATGGCCAAGGCCCGCGCCGCCCAGGCGATCTACGAAGGTTTCTCCCAGGAGCAAGTCGACGCGATCGTGCGCGACATGGCCAAGTACGTCTACGACAACGCCGAAACGCTCGCGCGCATGGCCGTGGACGAGACCGGCCTCGGCAACTACGAGGACAAGGTGCTGAAGAAGAAGGGCAAAGCCCGCGTCATCTGGAACAACCTGAAGGGCAAGAAATCGCGCGGCATCATCGGCGAGGACCCCGACAACAATCTCGTGTTCGTTGCCAAGCCGATGGGCGTGGTGGGCGCCGTGTGCCCGGTGACCAACCCGATCGCGACGCCGATGTGCAACGGCATGTTCGCGCTCAAGACCGGCAACGCCGTGATCTTCGCGCCGCACCCGAAAGCGCAGAAGTGCACGGAGTACCTCACCAACGAGTTCATGAAGATCGTCAAGAAGCATGGCGGTCCCGACAACCTGATCCAGACCGTCAAGAAGGGCTCCGTCGAAAAGACGCAGGAGCTCATGAAGGCGGTCGACGTGGTGGTCGCCACGGGCGGCGGCGCGATGGTGAAGAGCGCCTACTCGTCGGGCAAGCCGTCGTACGGCGTCGGCGCCGGCAACGTGCCGGTGATCATCGATCGCGACGCTGACTTGAAGGACGCCGTGGGCAAGATCGTTGCGGGCGCGGCCTTCGACAACGGCATCATCTGCTCGCACGAGCAGTTCGTGCTCACGCCGGAGGAAAAATACGACGACACCGTCAAGCAGTTCGTGGACACCGGCAAGGTGTGGTTCACGAAGGACGAAAAGCAGATCCAGAAGCTCCGCGAGGTGGTGTTCGAGGACGGCCACATCAACAAGGACGTCGTGGGCCGCACGGCGCGCGAGATCGGCGCGCTGGCCGGCATCGATGTCCCCGCGAGCGCGCGGATCATCTTGCTGCCCGCGAAGGGCGCCGGCACCGCCGACATCCTCGCGAAGGAGAAGCTCTGCCCCGTGGTCGCGATCCTGCCGTACAAGACCTTCGAGGAAGCCGTGCAGAACGCGAAGGCCAACCTGCTCGTCGAAGGCGCCGGCCACTCGGCCGCGCTGCACAGCAACAACGAGCAGCACATCCGCGACGCGGGCGTCGAGCTGCCGGTGAGCCGGCTCGTGGTGAACCAGGCGAGCTCGTTGACCGCGGGCGGCTCGCTCACCAACGGCTTCGCGCCCACCACCACGCTCGGCTGCGGCTCGTGGGGCGGCAACTCGATCTCCGAGAACTTGGACTACAAGCACCTGATGAACGTGTCGCGCATCGGCAAGGTCATCACCGGGAAGAAGGTGCCGACGGACGAGGAGATCTTCGCCTCGTAGTCGTCTTTGCTAGCTCGGCGGCCCTCGCGGCCGCCGAGCCGTTCGAGCGCCCTTCGCGGCGCCGGGAGCTCGCGCAATGGTTCGCTCGCTCGCGGTTGCTCTGGTCTGCGCGCTGCTGCCCTCCCTCGAGTGGCCGACGCGACGGCGTTCAAGCAGCCGGCCGTGATCGAGAGCTCATGGCTCGCCTACGGCGACCCGCTCGACAAGTACGACTGCCACGAGGCGCAGTGACCGCCGCCTTCTCGGTGACGCCGTCGCGGCAACGGAAAGCCAGCCCAGGCCAACCCTGCTGTTGCTTTTCGTTTATTTGTTCTACATTATAGAACCTATGAAAAGACTCAGATTCGCCAGCCTCGAGCTGACGGTGCTGAATGCCGTGGCACGATTGGGAAAAGAAGCGTACGGGCTCGGTATCCGCCGCGACGTCAGTGAGATGCTAGGCCACGACTATTCGGTCGGCGCCATCTACACGACTCTGGCGCGACTCGAGGAACAAGGTCTGTTGAAGTCCTCGACGACAGCCCCGCTTCCGGTGCGCGGAGGGCGGTCGCGGCGTCAGTTCCGGCTCAGCCCAGCCGGGCGCGTGGCTCTTCGCGACGCCGGACGGCTCGCCGTCCGGATGTTGAGCTCGACCGAGGTGAAGCCAGCATGAGACCGCCTTGGTTCAGCGAGCGACTGCTCGACAGCTTCATCGAGAACCCCGAGGTAGCAGAGGACATGCTCGGGGACCTCACCGAGGAATGGCACCAGCGCGCGAAGAGCGAGGGGCCGCGAGCTGCATCGTGGTGGTACCGAAAGCAGGTCGCCAGGTCGCTGGTTCACCTGATTCGGTCGGGCTACGGTCGGGCGCTCACCCCTGCTCTGCTCGGCGCCGGGCTAACCGCTGCTCTGCCTCTGCTGCTTTTCACGGGCTGGGCAGCCTTGATGACGTCCGTTGCCGGCTTGGCAACGGGCATGTTCGGGAACGCAAGCGGCGACGGCGGCGAGACTCTCCCGCTAACTCGAACGGCCGCAGCGGTTTGGGCCGCGCGGGCCCTCATCGCATCCTTCGGCTGCGCCGTCGTCGGCGGGTTTCTGCCTGGTTTGCTGTCTCGCGTCGCCGGGATGGTGCAAGTCAGCCTGCTTGCTGCCGCTTGGATCCCGTGTGCGCTGGCGCTGCAGCTCTTGGCAGCGGAAGACTGGCCTGAGTGGTACGGGGCTACCCTGCCGGTCGTGCTGGTGCTCGGCACGTTCGCGGGAGGTATCGGCGGAGTGGCCATGAGGCGGTCGGGAAGACGTCCACCCGCGCGTGGTGCGACGCGCTTGCCGTAAACCCAGAGCGCTCGCGGCTCACGACTCAAACCCTGATCTGGAAGCGGTTCCGGTATTCCGTCGGCGTCATCATCGTTCGGTGCTGAACTGCCGCGTGAAGGCACCTGATCGTTTTGTGCGACAACTTGCCCAGGTGGTACGGCTTGGGCGTGATCGCGTTCATCTACCCCTTCGCGTTCCTCGGAGCTGCGCTCGCTGCGTCGTCGCGATCGCCACAGTGAACGGCCTGCGGGTATCCGCACGCGCACCATAGCCCGGATCTGAGCAGGCCCCGTGCTCCGACGGGCACGGCATCGCGTTCGCCATGCGGGGCGAACGTGCTCTCAGCGCCGGTACGCGAGCTGGATGCCGATCTGCCGCGGTAACGGTGCCGCCGAGATCGATTCAGCGCTTGCATCCGCTCCTGCGGACCCCGAGGCGCGGATTCGCGCGAACGTCGTCGCGTTGCTGCGCTTTCAGCTCGAGCACCCGTACTTTCATCGATTGATGATCGACGAGATCTTCGTGTCGGATCAGCCCGACGCGAAAGCCTTCTTCGAATCGCTGACATCGGTGGCCGTTGCGGGGCTGCGCGCGACGACTAACGCCACTGCCCGCGAAGGCGAGAAGGCCGTCGACGGCGCATTCCTGTACATCGCGATGATCGGTATGTGCGAGTTCTTCGTCATGGGCGCGCCGATCCTCAAGGTGGCTTTCGGCAAGGATTACGATGCCGAGGCCATCGCGCGCGAGTACGAGAAATTCATCCGCGACTACGTCGTGGACGGCCTACACCTGCGCTGAACGACGCTCGGCGCCACGCACGCCGCCGGCCCCGGGCGCATCTCACCCGGGGCGGCCGCGCCACGCCTCGGCCGCGTCGATCGACCACCGGCTTCGCCATCGCGCTGGAACAGATGCAGGGCTATCTCTATTCTTCGCGAACGCTTCGGCCGCGGCCGGAACGGTTCGCCGTCGTCGTTAGTGGAGTTTCGCTCGTGCAAAGAAGCATCGCGCTCGCTGTCCTGCTGGCTTCGCAACTCGTCGCCGCTCAAGAGCCGGGTCTGCCCGAGCGGCCGCTGCCGGCCACGCCGTTCGTGATCGACACGGCCGAGGCGGGGCCCGTGCGCGTTACGCCGCTCAAAGGCCTCGAGTTTCCGTGGGATCTAGCGTTCCTGCCGAACGGCGACCTGCTGGTAACGGAGCGTTCCGCCCTGCGGCTGCGCGTGATCCGCAACGGCGCGCTGCTGTCGGAGCCCGTAACCGGACTTCCCGATCAAATGACGAACGCCGGCGGCGGCGGGCTCATGGCCGTGAAGCTCCACCCGCGCTTCGCCGACACGGGCTGGGTGTATCTCACCTATACGAGGAAGGCGGACGCCGGCCGCCGCGGCGTTGGCCTTGCGCGCGGACGGCTGCGCGGCATGAAGCTCGAGGACGTGCGCGAGCTGTTCACCGTGGACGAGCCCGACGCGGGCCCCGCGCCGAGCCTGCCGCTGGTGTTCGATCGCGACGGTTATCTGTATTTCTTCGTGGGCGGCGCGAACGACATGATCGCGCAGCGCGGCAACTCCTATTACGGCAAGGTGCTGCGCTTCAACGACGACGGCAGCGTGCCGCGCAATCCCTTCGCCGGCCGCGACGACATGAAGCCGGAGATCTACACCATCGGCCATCGCAACGGCATCGGCCTGACGGTGCATCCCACCACGGGAGAGGTGTGGGAGAACGAGAACGGCCCATACGGCGGCGACGAGGTGAACATCCTGAAGCCCGGCGCCAACTACGGGTGGCCGCTCGTAAGCTACGGCCGCGACTACAGCGGTGCGCCAGTGTCGGACAAACGCACGCTCCAAGGCGTGGAGGATCCGGTGCTCTTCTGGGTGCCGTCGATCGCGATCTCGGGCATGACGTTCTACACCGGCGATCGCTTCCCGGCCTGGCGCAACAATCTGTTCGTCGGCGGCCTGCAATACGGCCGCCTTCCGCACACGGGCCAGATGCACCGCGTGGTGTTCAACGAGAAGTGGCAGGAGGTTCGCCGCGAGGCGCTGTTCGTCGATCTGCGGCAACGCATCCGCGACGTGGACCAGGGCCCCGACGGCCTGCTCTACGTGCTCACCGACGAGCGCGACGGCGCGCTGCTGAAGCTCGAGCCTGCCAAGTAACGCCACGCCGCCGTTTACGGCGACCGTCTGGCCCATGAGGTAGGCACCAACGGCATCGTGCGCGCATGTCGAAACTCAAGCTGACCGTATCGACATCTACGACGGTCTTGTCGAGCGTGACGAGCCAGCTGCTCGGAGCGGCAGCGGCAAGAGGGCTGCGCGTGCGCGACGAAGCCGATCCTACGACGTATCGCGTTCATATCCCGTCAAACGTTGACGTCACCGCGCGCATGAAGCTCGGCCTCACGCAGGAAGCGTTTGCCGCTCAGTTCGGCTTTTCGAGGGGCGCTGTCCGCGATTGGGAGCAGAAGCGCAAGGTTCCGGAAACCAGCGCGCGCATTCTTTTGAAGATACGCCCGCCTAGAATATCAGCCGCTCGCCCACCGCCCAAGGCGGACCGCGGGGCGAGACGCTTGCGCGTGCGACGGTTCGCCATTGTCGAGAGGGTGAGCCACGGACCGTCGTCGCGGCGACGAACGGATAGAGACCGTGGGGACCCCCGAAGTCGACGCCGATCCCGCGTACCTCGAGGCGTGTGCTGTCGTACGACGAGCCGCGCCATTCGTACGTCCAACGCTCGGCGCACTCTTCGAGCCCACACACCGTCAACATGCGGTAGCCGCTCGCGCCTCGCGCGCCGAGCTCGATGAGCTCCGGGGTGTCGGTCGATAGGCTCGCGATCGTGGTCCACGTGCCCGCCCGCAGCTCGTAGAGGTTCTTGGGACACCCCAAGCTGCCGCAACTGAATAGGCTGAGCGCGCCAGGGCAGCGGGGGGCGTGCTCGGTCAACCTCGCGAATAGTCGTCGGCGACGCATTCCGCGAGCAGCGCGCTCGCCGCCTCGAAGTCGGGCAGCCCCGTGCTCTCTTGCATCGCATCGCGCGCGCGCCCGACGGTGGCCGCCGCTTCGGCGCGCATTCCGCTCGCAAGCTTAAGTCGCCCGAGTCGCGTCGCGGCGCGCAGCGCCAAGAGGTCGGCGCCCTGCGCGAGCGCGGCTTCCACGGCTCGTCCGAAGTACTGCTCGGCGCGACCGCGCGCGTCCGCGTCGCGGCCTACGGCCAGCTCGAGCTCGCCTCGCAGGCGATACATCTCCGCGACGGCGTGGCGATCGCCGTTGGACCCGAGCTCGAATGCGCGATCCAAGCTGGTGCGCGCGGCCTCCGGCAACTCACACCGAAGCTCGGCCTCCGCGAGAAGCGTCAGCAACAGAGCCCTGAACAGGTTCGACTTCGTCGGCTCGGCGGCCGCGATCCCCGTACGCATCGACTGGAGCCCCGCCGCTCGCTCGCCGAGCTCGACGAGGGACCAGCCCTCGAGCACGCGGAGCCAGCTCCGCATCAGCGCGAAGCCATGCTCATCGGCAACTTGAGCGGCGGCGACCGCCGACGCGTGCGTGCCCGCGGCGTCGTGCAGCGCCTGGCGCGTGAACGTCGAGAACGTCAACGCGAGCGTTAGCGAAAACGGGTGAGCAAGCTCGCGTGCAAGCGCGACGGCCTGCGTGGCTCTGCCCGCCGCAGTGGCCGCGCGTCCCGCGAACGCGGCGGCGCGCGCATGGAAGCTCAACCCGCAGACGCCGGCGTCGTGGTCGCCGTACGTCGACGTCAATGCCGCGTGCCGACGAACGTCGTAAATCGCCATCCCATGTTCGGCATGGGCTTCGACGGCGCGGAAGTCTCCCTCCGAGAATGCCGTCGCCCACTGCGCGTGGTGCGTTTGGAGGCGAGCCGAGCTATCGGTGTCGGTTGACGTCGATTGTGCGATCCGGTCGGCGAGGTCGCGGGCCGCGGTGACCTCGCCTCGACCGAGATAAAAGATCCAGAGGCCCCAGAGCGCGTGCAAGAGCCGGTGCGTGTCACCGCGCGCCTGGCAGAGTGCTCGCGCGCGCGCATAGCATTGCTCCACCTCGGGCGAGCCGAATCCGCGAATCGCGACGAGCGAGGCGCCGAGCCCGAGCCGTACCCGGGCCTCGAGCTCGTCGCGCTCGTTCGATGGGGGCAACCGCTCGAGAAGCCGCAGCGCCCGTCGATAGTGCGCGGCCGCGGCCTCGTTGGCCGTGCGTGCGCGATCGGTCGCCGCGGCATGCTCCAGATACTCGATCGCGCGGCGCATGTCGCGGGCCTCCTCGAAATGCACGGCGAGCTCCGCCGCGATCTCGCACGCGCGGTCGCCGTACGCGGATTCCAGGCGCAGGCCGATGCGGCGATGCAGCTCGGCGCGCCGAGCGGGCGACAACCGCGCGCCAAGCACCTCACGAAAGAGCGAATGGAGGAACTCGAACCTTGCGGCGACGATTCCGTCGGGCCACTCCACGACTCCCGTCTCGCGTACGAACCCGTGACGGCGCGTGAGCTCGCGCAATGCAGCCTCCACGCCCTCGACCTCGCGCTCGGTGCCCGCCGCGACAGCCGCGGCCGAGCACGGTCCGCCCGGCACGCTCGCGACCTCGAGGAGCTCGCGCTGCGCGGGCTCGAGACGCTCGACGCGCTGCTCGACGAGGCGGCGAATGTCCTCGGGAACACGCAGCGCCGCGCCGTCGAAACCGGCAGACAGTGTCCAGCCCCGTTCGGTCTCGATGAGCGCGCCGTGCGCCTCGAGGTCGCTCAACACGTTGACGAGGAACAACGGATTGCCCTCGGTGCGCCGGTAGACTTGGCGCGCGAGCGTCGCGAGCGCGTCGACGGCACCGTGCGCCGCGGGATAGCGCCGCGCGACGTAGTTCCGCACGGCCGGCTCGTCCAGGCTCTCGAGCGAGATCGCTCGGCACAGTCGTCGCGTGCGCAGATCGGCCGCGAGCAGCTCGAGCACCCGGCTCGCCTGCGTCGGCTCCTCGGGCCGATAGGTGCCTATCAAAAGGAGCGGCGCGCGCTCGGGCCGGCGGGCAAATGCGGCGATCCAGTCGAGCGTGGACGCGTCGCTCCAGTGCAAATCCTCGAGGCACACCACCAGAGCCACGGTGGCGGACACGGCTTCGAGCGCGTCGTTGAGCTCCCGCAGCATGCGCGCCGGTGTCACACCGACGGCTTGGCGCTTGAGCGTCGTGAGCTCGGCGACGCTCTCGAGGGCGGGCAGCTGCGCGAGCCAAGTCGGCGCGTAGTGGCGCAGCGCCGCGACGAGCGCGGCGCGGTCGCGCAGACGGCCGAGCCGCGTGAGTGCCTCGAGCAGCGGCTGATAGGCCTCGCCCGCGCCGTAGCGCTCGACACAGTCGGCGCGCGCGATGCGCACGTCGCCCCGGCCGCGCAGCGTCTCGAGAAACGCTTCGACCAGTGAAGTCTTTCCGATGCCGGGCTCGCCGGCGACGAGCACGAGCTCGCGGCCGCCGCCGATGGCGCGCTCGAACGCGGCGGAGAGCTCGG
>DASUFK010000255.1:0-10978 GCA_036274615.1 Gammaproteobacteria bacterium
CTCCGACCCGCACTCGAACCCGGCGCTGCGCCGCGTGATCCAGAACGCGCGCCAGGTCAACATGCCGAAGGACAAGGTCGAGGCCGCGATCAAGCGCGCGTCGGGCAAGGACGCCACCAACTACGAGCAGATCATCTACGAGGGCTACGCGCCGCACGGCGTCGCCGTGATCGTCGAATGCGCCACCGACAACCCCACGCGCACGGTCGCGTCGGTGCGCGCGATCTTCTCGAAGCACGGCGGCAACCTGGGAACCACGGGCAGCGTGTCGTTCCAGTTCCGCAAGATGGGCGTGTTTCGCTTGAAGCCCGACGGAATCGACCAGGACGATCTCGAGCTCTACCTCATCGATCACGGGCTCGAGGAAATGGGCGAGAGCACGGGCGAGAAAGGCGAGCCGCAGATCGTCGCGCGCTGCCTGTTCGCGGACTTCGGCCAGATGCAGGAGGCGCTCGAGAAGCGCGGCATCGTGCCGATCTCCGCGGCGCACGAGTACGTGTGCACCGCGCCGGTCGAATTACCGGAACCGCAAGCCACCGAAGCGCTCGCGATGATCGACAAGCTCGAGCAGGACGACGACGTGCAGCACGTCTATCACTCGCTGCTCTAGACGGGCTCCGCTTCGCTCACCGAAACGGAGCCCGTCGCGTCTACCGGCTCACGTTCCCGAAGTCGAACGAGAACCCGACCGCGTAGCGCCGGCCGCGCAAGTCGCCGACGTAACCGTTGGTGGCCGCGCCGTCCAAGCCGCCCAAGATCGCGTAGTTCGCCTGCGGATCCTCGTCGAGCAGATTGTTGAGGTTGGCGTAGAGCCGCAGGCGGTTGGCGCCGCGCAGGTCGAAGTCGTAGCCGACATTCGCGTCGACCAGGAAGCTATGCGAGATCGTATTCACCCAGTCGGGAACGTCGTACTGAACGCGGCCGAGGTTGGCCCGGAAGGTGTTGTTCACGAGGTTCTGCACCGTGGCGTCGCTGTACCGCCCCTGTAACGCCAAAGACAGCGGGCCCTTGTTCCAGGTGCCGGCCAGCTGGAACTGCCACTCGGGAAGGCCGAACCCGCCCTCGGTCAACGTCTTCGTGCCCTTGCTGTCGGTCCTCGAGTTCTCGTCGAGATAGCTGCCGAGGAAACGAACGCCGAGCTGCCCGCCGCCGACCGGCATGCCGTAGATCACCTCGAAGT
This sequence comes from Gammaproteobacteria bacterium, assembly GCA_036274615.1. Classification (GTDB taxonomy): domain Bacteria; phylum Pseudomonadota; class Gammaproteobacteria; order Steroidobacterales; family Rariloculaceae; genus FEN-1219. The sequence goes on from DASUFK010000255.1 coordinate 1,181, forward strand.
CGATACCGCTCGCCTTCACGGAGTTCACGTTGATGAACACGTCGTTGACGATCGAGATGCGGTTGGTCCCCGGCTTGATCGTGCTCGGCACGCCGTTGCGCTCGATCTGGGCGCACGCGTCGGCGTCGTTGTTCTGGTAGCAGGCGTTGACCACGTTCTGCACGCCGAACTGGTTGATGTTGTCCTTGATGTCGATGTCGTACCAGTCCACCGAGAACTGCCACTTCTCCGCCTTGCCCGGGCTGAACACGAATCCCGCCGTCTCGGTCCTGCCCTGCTCGGGCTTCACGTTCGGGTTGCCGCCCTGCACGATCGTGACGTCGTAGCGCGACGCGGTGCCGCCCTGCGGGTCTTCGCCGAAGTCCGTGATGGTGGCCAATCCGCCCGTGCGGTCGTAGCGCTCGCCCAAGGTGGCCGCGCGGACGTCCTGCGAGGACGTGGCGCGGAAGCGCACGAGGTCGTTGATCGCCCACTCGAGCCCGCCCTTCCACGATTCGACGGCGCCCGAGCCGGAGTAGTCCGCCCAGCGGTAGGCGAGCCCGAGGTCCATTCGCTTGGCCCAGCCCTTGTCGGCCACGAGCGGCAACCGGAACTCGGTGAAGGCCTCCTTGACGGTGAAGTCGCCGATGCCGAACGGCACCTTCGAGAACTGGATCTCGACCGAGTTCGACGAGTCGGCGGCAGGGACGCCGCGGATGCCGAGAGCGGCGTTGTTCGCCTGCACCGGGCGCACCGAAGGATCCGTCGTGGGATTGCCCTGCGGGGCCTGCACGTACTGGACGAACCCTTCGTCGCGGTAGGCGATGCCCGCCGCCATGGCGATCGGGCCGGCTCCCCAACCCTTCGCGATGTCGCCGTTCGCCGCGAGCTCGAAGACGTTCTGCTCGAGCTCGATGGCGCGCAACTTATCGGCCGACGACGTGTAGCTGTAGGGTATGCTGCCGCCGCCCGGCAACCAGCCGTTGACGCTCACTGGTTGACCCGCCTCGAAGCCGGTGACCCAATCGACGGCCGCCGCGGACGCCCGGCCCCTGCCGAACAAGTTGATCGGCGTGCACGGCTGCCCCGATACGCGCGTGACGTTGCAGACGATGTTGCCGTTCGCGTCGCGCACGGCGTCGGCCGCGAGGTAGATGCGGTCGAGCCGGATGCCGCCTCTTTGGATCGCGTCGACGTCGGTGGTGCCGTGCTGGTAGTAGCCGTTCATCGCCCAACCGTTGAAGAAGCCATCGGTGTCGATGTCCAAGTCGAAGCCGCCGGTGATCGACGTCGTCTCGGTGTCCTGCTGCGTGAAGGAATCGAACCCGATGTCCGACGAGTGGCCGATTCGGCCGAGCGAGATCGAGGGATACTGCGGGTTCTGGGCGGTTCCCGTGCCGATCATCATCTGCTGAATGTTCGCCGGCAGATACGGATTGCCGCTGAAGATCGTGAACGCCCGCGCCGCGAGGAACGCGCCGCTGGTGTTCTTGTTGGTGAACGACGCCTTGCCGTACAGCGCCTGACCGTAGACCGTGAGGTTGTCGCCGAAATCGTGGTCCAAGTAGAGAAAGAAGTTATCGCGCGACGTCTCGGGCTGGAGCTGCGCCCCAACTTCGCCGTTGTCGGAGCCGCTGCCGCCATTCGCGATCGAATGACCGGTCGCGTCGAACGCGCTGCCGAGCACGAACGGGGCCGCGCCGCCGTTCTGGTCCAGTTGCCAGACCGCGCCCCCCGGAGGGGCGGGCCGGGTCGGATTCGTGGTGGGAAACGTGATCACGCCGTCGTAGTTGCCCTGGCGCGAGACGACATGAGAATAGGGAAGATTCACCGGATTGTCCGGCGTCTGGCCCCTCGTGGCGGACGGGTTTTGCAGCAGCGCCCAACCCTCGTACCAATCGTAGCCGTCGCGGCTCCAGATCGCGTCCTGGTCGAACGTCTCGCCCGACACCAACAGATGGGTCTTCTCGCTGAGGCGGAATCCGGCGGAGATCGACGCCTTGCTGTTCTGGTTGTCGCCGCGATCGGAGGCGCCCATTTGCACGTCGCCGCGGATGCCCGTGAAGTCGGTGTCGAGAATGAAATTGACGACGCCGGCCACGGCGTCGGTGCCGTAGGTCGCAGTGGCGCCGCTGGTCACGGTCTCAACGGTGCGGAGCATCTTCTCCGGGAAGAGATTGATGTCCGGCCCGCCGTAGATCGTGGACGACACGACGCGCCGGCCGCTCAACAGCGTGAGCGTGCGCTTGCCTTGCAGACCGCGGAGGTTCAGCGTGCCCGCGCCCGGCGTCGTAAAGAAGCCGCCGGTGTTGGTAGTGGTGTTCGACATGTAGAACTGCGGCAGCTCCGCCATGCCTTCGATGAGGGTGGTCGGCGAGGTGAGCTGCAGCTGCGTGGGCGTGACGACGGTCACCGGATTGGACGTGTTCATGCCGTCGAGCCGGATACGCGATCCGGTGATGACGATTTCCTCGGGCTGAGCCTGCTGCGGCTCGGGCGATTGCGCGTACACCCCTTGTGCGGCCGCAACAGCGGCGGCCAGCACCGACCAACGGAACGTGCTCGGCAGGCGAAGCGCCGCCTCACGCGACTTCGTGCTTTTCATGATTTGTCCTCCCCGGCCCACTACTCCGGTGGGCTATTTGTTCGAAGCGCCAAAAACTTTACAGAACGACCATTCTGTATTTCTTTGGCATGCAGAATATCGATTCTGTATTCTTAGTCAAGCAGAGAAGAGAACCCGTGGCATGCCAGCAACGTCGGACCCCCGCCGCGACCCGGCTTTGATTTCGCCGGAGACCGTGCGAGGATTCGAGCCTCTCGTCGACGCGCCTACGATCACCGGCCAGGTCCCGCTCGAAGCGCTGCACAGCGAGAGCAGGACGCCGAGCCAGATGAAGCACGCGGATTCAGCCGTAAACCCGGGGCGCAAGATCAAGCAGGCGCGAGGCCGCAAGACCTACGACGCGCTGATCGCGACGGGCTTCAGGCTGCTCGAGAACAACGAGCTCGAGGCCATCTCGATCGCCGACCTCGCCAAGGCCGCCGGCTATTCCGTGGGCGCCTTTTACGCGCGGTTTCGCAGCAAGGACGAGTTCTTCGACGCGCTGATCGCGCAGCACCTCGACCACCGAACCCGGGCGCGCAACCGCTTGTTCGCGAAAGAGCACGACGACACGCTCGTCGACACGATGATCGCCGAGCTCGTGCGCTACTACTGGAAGCGGCGCCGCTTCTGGCGCGCGGCGCTCATCCGCAGCGTGCGGAGCCCCGACTTCTGGGAGCCGCTGCGGCAGCACGGCCGGGCCTACGCGGATATGCTGATCGAGCGCATGAGCGCGAAGGCGCAGCGGCCGCTCACCGAGGCCGAGCAAACCAACGTGCGCTTCGCGTTCCAGCTCGCGCTCGGCACGATCAACAATGCCATCATCAATCGGCCGGGCCCGATCATGCTCGGTCAGGCGCTGTTCGTGGCGAATCTCGCACGCGCCTTTCGGCTCGTGTCCGGCTACGACGATCTCATGGGACTCGCGCCGCGAAGCTGAGGACGGCTCAGGCATGGTTGTTGCAAGCCTTGTACGCAGAAACGTGCAACAAGGAGGCTGCCATGCGAACAGGACTCGCGCTTTGCGCATTCTTGGCGACGCTCGCCGGATGCGCCGGAACTTCTACCAACGACGCCACGGGAGCGCGACTGCCGAACGGCGTCACGCTTCTCAAATCCGAGAAGGACAACTGCACGGGCGTCGTGCATGTCGACCGCGGCACCAAAGGCTCCAACGAGATCGTGGTGCGCTCCGGTCAGAACGCATCGTTCAGGGTGGACGACGAGCCCGTCGGTTGGACGTGTATCGGGGATACGCGAGCTCAGAGCGATCGGCTCACGTGCCCGTCGCGCACGTCGTACGTGCGGATCACCCGGCCCGCGAGCGGCGAGGAGTTTCTCGTGGAGTGCTACGGAGCGAGGAGCTAGCGCCGCCGCTGGTCCGCGAGCGCATCTGAACGGACCCCGGCGTCGCGCCGGGGTCCGCCCGATACGCGGTCAGTTGGTCGCGAAGCAGTAGAACAAGCCGGCGCCGCCTGTCGGCTGGAGCTTTTCCATCGAACAGCCCTGCGAGGGATGAGCCGAGGTGAACGAGTTCACGCCCGGGTTGCGGCCGAGGCGATCGGCGTGGCCCAACGTCGCGGTCGCATCGGCGCCGTCCGTCCAGTTGTTGCAGGTGGCCCCGGACGCCGTGCCGTCGTCGTTGGTGCCGGTGAGGATGTCGTGCTGGAGCGGCTGCGCCTTCGGCGCCGGCGGATTGCCCGCGAGGTAGTTCGGCGCCGTGCCCTTCTCGGTGAGCGCGGTGTCGCCGGAGATCTTGTTCGCGTCGGCCTTGAGCAGATCGGCGATGTTCTGCGCGATCAAGGTTCCCTTGAAGTTGTACCACGGGCCCTTGCCGATGCGGTCCTTGGCGTTCTCCTTGTCGGTGGACAGGAACGCGTGCCAGGTCTTGCTGCCCGCGCCGGCCGCAGCCGCGAGCGATTGGCAGTACGCGTCGGCGCCCTTCAAGCCGCCGAGATCGCCGCCCTTGCCCGGGTTCTTGCTGGTCACGAAGAAGCTCATGTTCGCCGCCGGCGCCTGAGCGAGCGCGGAGCCCGTCAACAGAGTAAGCGCCGCGAGTGCGCCGAGTGCTTGGATCCTGTTCATTGATGTTCTCCCTTCGGTTGATGAATGCTCGAGCCGGATGACGCTATAGAAGCCCGCCACCGAGGTCAATCCGCTCCGGCCGGCAGCGCGAGTCGCGCCGGCTCCGGTGTTTGGCCGGGCTCGCGGCTCGCGAGGAAGTCCGCCAGCGCCTTGGCCGTGTGCGAGCCGCGCGGCTTGCGCACGAGATCCTCCGGCGTGCCCTCCGCCACGATCTTGCCGCCGCCGTCGCCGCCTTCCGGCCCGAGGTCGACGATCCAGTCGGCTTCCGCGAGCACGTCCAGGTTGTGCTCGATCACGATCACGCTGTTGCCGGCGTCGACGAGCCGGTGCAGCACGCGCACGAGCTTCTCCACGTCGGCGATGTGCAGGCCGATCGTGGGCTCGTCGAGCACGTAGAGCGTGGGCTCCGACGGCCGCGCGCGGAGACTTACAAGCCGCACCTTCGCGAGCTCGGTCACGAGCTTCACGCGCTGCGCCTCGCCGCCCGACAGCGTCGGGCTCTGCTGCCCGAGCGTGAGATAACCCAAGCCCACGTCGCGCAGCAGCGCGAGCGTGTGGCTGATCTTGGGATGCGCGGCGAAGAACGCGGCGGCCTCGTCGACGGTCATCATCAGCACGTCGCCCGCGCTCTTGCCGCGATACTCGATCGCGAGCGTCTCCGCGTTGAAGCGCTTGCCGCCGCAACGCTCGCAGTGCACGCGCACGTCGGGCAGGAAGCTCATCTCGATCCGCTTGAGCCCCTGCCCTTCGCACGCCTCGCAGCGTCCGCCCGCCACGTTGAACGAAAAGCGGCTCGAGTCATAGCCGCGGAGCCGCGCCTCGGTGGTGTCGGTGTAGAGCCTGCGCACGTCGTCCCAGATGCCCACGTAAGTGGCGGGACAGGAGCGCGGCGTCTTGCCGATCGGCGTTTGATCCACCTCGAGCACGCGGCCGATGCCCTGCCAGCCGCGCACGCTCCGCACGCCCGCGAGCGTCGGCTCCTTGCCGCGCCGCGCGGCGACGAGCCGCGCCACGTTGTCGTGCAGCACGTCGCGCACGAGCGTGCTCTTGCCGCTGCCGCTCACGCCCGATACGCACACGAGCCGCCCGAGCGGCAGCGCAACGTCGAGCTTCCCGAGATTGTGGCGAGTGACGCCGTCGAGATCGAGCCACGCCGGATCGACGATCGCGCCGCTCGACTTGCCGTTCGACTTCCGCGTGCCGCCGCGCTTGCCGCGCGCGCGCACGGCGCGCCGCGGTTGCAGCGGATGCCGCGGCGGCGACGCGAGCACGCGGCCCGTGATCGAGCGCTCGGAGGCGAGCAGGTCCTCCAGCGTGCCGTTCACCACCACCTCGCCGCCGTTGCGGCCCGCGCCCGGGCCCAGGTCGACGACGTGCTCGGCTCGCCGGATCGTGTCCTCGTCGTGCTCCACGACCACGATCGTGTTGCCCTTCGCGGCGAGCCGCGCGATCGTGTCGAGGAGCAGCGCGTTGTCGCGCGGGTGCAGGCCGATCGTGGGCTCGTCCAGGATGTAGCAGACGCCGCGCAGGTTCGAGCCGAGCTGCGCCGCGAGGCGGATGCGTTGCGCCTCGCCGCCGGACAGCGTGGGCGCCGCGCGGTCGAGCGTGAGATAGCCCAAGCCCACGAGGTCGAGGAAGCCGAGCCGGCCGGCGAGCTCGGGCAGCACGTCGCGCGCGATCTCGAGCTCGCGGCCCTCGAGGCCGAGCTTCGCGAAGTAGTCCACGGCCTGACGCACCGGCAGCGCGGCGAGCTCGCCGATCGTGCGGCCGCGAAACGTCACCGCGAGCGCCTCGGGCTTCAGGCGCTGCCCGCGGCACGCCTCGCACGTCTCGGCGTCCGCTTGCGCGTCGCCCTCGGCCCACCACGCCTCCTCGCCGGTCTGCTCCTCGTCGAAGCCGGCGAGCTCGACACCCGTGCCGTAGCAGCTCGGGCACCAGCCGTAACGCGAGTTGTACGAGAACAGCCGCGGGTCGAGCGGCTCGAAGCTGCGGCTGCAGCTCGGGCACGCGCGCTCGGTGGAGTAGAGCTCGCCCGCGTCCGGCACCGGGACGCTTCGAACCTTGCCGCCGCGCATCTTCGCGACCGCGAGGGCGGCCTTGCGGGCGGGCCGCTCCGGCCCGGGGACCTCGACCACCCGCACCATGTTGCGGCCGAGGTCGAGCGCCTGCTCGAGCGCCGCCATGAGCTCGCGATCGGCCTTCGGCGTAACGTCGAGCTCAGCCACCGGCAGCTCGATGTCGTGCTCCTTGAAGCGGTCGAGCCGCGGCCACTTGTCGGTGGGCGTGGACACCCCGTCGACGCGCAGCTTTGCGTAGCCGCGGCTCGACGCCCAGTCGGCGAGCTCCGTGTAGTAACCCTTGCGGCCGATCACGAGCGGCGCCAGCAGCGCCACGCGCTTGTTGCGGTACCGCTTCATGACCTTCGCATGGATCGACTCCACGCTCTGCGCGTCGATCGCGACGCCGCAGTCGGGGCAGTGCTGCACGCCGAGCTTCACGAACAAGAGCCGCAGGAAGTGATGGATCTCGGTGAGCGTGGCGACCGTGCTCTTGCGGCCGCCGCGGCTCGTGCGCTGCTCGATCGCGACGGTGGGCGGGATGCCGTACACCGCGTCGACGTCGGCGCGGCCGGCGGGCTCCACGAATTGCCGCGCGTACGCGTTCAGCGACTCGAGATAGCGCCGCTGCCCTTCGGCGAACAGGATGTCGAACGCGACGGTGCTCTTGCCGCTGCCGCTCACGCCGGTGATGACGATGAATTTGTCGCGCGGCAACGTGAGCTCCACGTTGCGCAGGTTGTGCTCGCGCGCGCGCACGATCTCGATCTCGTTGCGGCTCGCCCGCGCGCGGGCGTGCGTCTCCTGCACTCCGGTTGCCGCGCGCGCCGCGGCCGCGGCGCCGTGCGCCAGTGCGGCGTCGTAGGCGGCGAGCGCGCGGCCGGTGTGCGACGCCGCGCACGCGCGAATCGCATCCGGCGTGCCGGTGGCCACCACGAAGCCGCCGGCGTCGCCGCCTTCGGGCCCGAGGTCCACCACCCAGTCGCTCGCGGCGATCACGTCCAAGTTGTGCTCGATCACGGCCACGCTGTGGCCCGCGGCCACGAGCCGCTCGAGCGCGCTCACGAGCTTCTCGACGTCGGCGAAATGCAGGCCCGTGGTGGGCTCGTCGAACAGATACAGCGAGGGGCCCTTCGTGCCCGACTCCACGAGCTCGCCCGCGAGCTTGAGGCGCTGCGCTTCGCCGCCCGACAGCGTGGGCACGGCCTGGCCGAGCGTCACGTACTCGAGACCCACGTCCACGAGCGGCTGCAAACGCGCGCGCACCTCGGCGTGGCCCGCGAAGTACGCGAGCGCCTCGCTCACGGTCAGGTCGAGCACGTCCGCGATCGACTTCGCGTCGCCGCGCAGCGCGAGCTTCACGTCGAGCACTTCGCTGCGATAGCGGCGCCCGTTACAGTCGGGGCAACGCAGGTACACGTCGCTCAGGAACTGCATCTCCACGTGCTCGAACCCATTCCCCGAGCACGCGGGGCAGCGGCCGTTGCCGCTATTGAAGCTGAACGTGCCGGCGGTGTACTTGCGCTCGCGCGCGAGCGGCTCGGCCGCGAACAGCTTGCGGATCGGCTCGAGCACGCCCACGAAGCTCGCCGGATTGGAGCGCGTGGTGCGGCCGATCGGCGACTGGTCCACGAGCACCACGTCGGCGATCTCGTCCACGCCCTCGATTGCGAGGTGCGCGCCGGGCGCGTCCTTCGGCCGGCCGAAGGCGTTCAGCAAGCCGTTGTAGAGCACGTCCTGCACGAGCGTGGACTTGCCGGAGCCGCTCACGCCGGTGATCGCCACGAGCCGCCGCAGCGGGATCTCCACGTCGACGTCCTTGAGATTGTGCTCGGCGGCCCCGCGCACCACGATGCGAGCGTCGCCGTCGGCGGTCTTGCGGTGCGCGCGCTGGGCGCCGACCCGCAGATCGCCGCGCAAGTAGCGCGCGGTGAGCGTGGCGCCGCGTGCGACCAGCTCGCCCCCCGAGCCGTTGAACACGATGCTGCCGCCGTCGCGGCCGGGCCCGGGACCCATGTCGATGATCCGGTCGGCCGCGAGCATCACCTGCGCATCGTGCTCCACCACGAGCAGCGTGTTGCCGGCGTCGCGCAGCTTGCCGAGCACGCCCACTACGCGGCCGAGATCGCGCGGATGCAGGCCGATGCTCGGCTCGTCGAGCACGAACAGCGTGTTCACGAGCGACGTGCCGAGCGCCGTGGTGAGATTGATGCGCTGCACCTCGCCGCCCGAGAGCGTGCGCGACTGACGGTCCAGCGTGAGATAGCTCAGGCCCACGTCGCACAGAAACGTAAGCCGCGTGCGGATCTCGGCGAGCACGAGCTCCGCCGCGTCGTCGAGCGGCTTCGGCAGCTCCACCCGCTCGAAGAACTCGAGCGTGCGGTCCACCGGCAGCATCATCAGGTCATGGATCGACAAGCCGGGCAGCGCCGCAAAAGCCTTTCGGTCGAGCTTCGCCAGATGCCCCCGGAACCGCCGCTCGGGCTCGACGACGGCGCGCGCGTCGTCGAGCGAGCCGAGCCGCCACAGCAGCGACTCCGGCCTCAAGCGCGCGCCGCCGCACGCCGGGCACGCGTCGTACGAGCGGTACTTCGAGAGCAGCACGCGCACGTGCATCTTGTAGGCCTTCGACTCGAGCCACGCGAAGAAACGCTGCACGCCGTACCACTTGCGCTGGCGCCACGAGCCCTCGCCTTCGATCACCCACGCGCGCTGCTCGGCGGTGAGGTCGCGCCACGGCACGTCGACCGGCACGCCGCGCTGCTTCGCGTAGCGCATGAGGTCGTCCTGGCACTCCTTGTTGCTCTTCGTCTGCCACGGCTTGATCGCGCCGCCTTCGAGCGACTTGCTCTCGTCGGGGATCACGAGCCGGTAGTCGATGCCGATCGTGCGGCCGAAGCCGCGGCAGGTCTCGCACGCGCCCACGGGCGAGTTGAACGAGAAGCTGTTCGGCACCGCCTCCGCGTAGTCGAGGTCGCAGTGCGCGCAATGGCGCTCCGCCGAGAACTTGAACGCCCGCTGCTCGGCGCCGCCCGCCTTGGACGGCGGAAGCGCCGCGCGCTCGAGGCCGTC
>DASUFK010000256.1:0-30166 GCA_036274615.1 Gammaproteobacteria bacterium
AAATATCCAGCAGCTCGACCATCGAGCCCGTCAGGTTCGGGTAGTACACGTCGTCCACGTACATGCCCACGCCCGGCTCGAGCGCGTAGTTGAAGTCCGACTGGCCGATGCCGCGGATGAACGTGATCATCGCGCTGCCCGCACCCTGCCCCGCCGGCGTCATCGTCACGTTCGGCGCTTGGTTCGCCACGTCCACGATGTTCGTCTGTCCCCGGTCCTCCAGCAGCTTGCTCGTCACCGCCGTGATCGCGATCGGCGTGTCCTGCACGTTGGTGGCGCGGTACGTCGCAGTCACCACGATCTCATCGAGCTGCGCTTGCGCCGTCCCCGCATACAACGACGCCCCGCCAAGGGCAGCCGCAATGGCGTAGCGCAATGGCTTGAGTCGACCGGCCCCGCGGCTGGCGCGAGCGGCCTGTCGCGAATTCATCCTCTGCATACAAACCCCCAAAAATACGAGCTGACGTGTGCGCAACCCTCGCTGCGTGCAGCGAGCTGGGTGTTGCTAAAGAGGAACCCCCCGGTTGCACTCCCTGCAGCGATCTACGAAATTCGCAGTTCGCTTGAGGCGGAGTGTGCATCACCGCTGGTTTTGTTGCCAGGATCTAGGAGTGATAGGTATCTCTGGCGGTCCGTGGTTTTGCAGCAACGCTATGATCGCCGGCCCGGCGTATGAGAACCGGCGTTCGCTATCGGCGGCGGCCGTGGCGGCCGTCTACGCCTTGCGCAGGTGCTTCGGCCAGATCCCGTACCGGCCGGCCGACAGGATCCCGTTGGGGTCGACCGCGTCCTTGATGCTCTCGTGCAGACGACGCAGCGAGTGGTCGTTGAAGGCGTAGGCGCTCGCGCAGTCGTCCATGAAAGCGGTATGCGTGCGGTACTCGCCCCAGCCGTGCTCGGCCGCCACCTGCACGAGCCGCTTGAAGACCTCGCGCGTCCTGCGGTTCACCGCCGGGTCGGGCATCACGTTGAACATGATGAGGATCACGAAGGTGCGCGGGTGGTACGACTGCGGGAACACGTTGAGCGCGACGTCGCGGCCGGCCTCCCGTGCATACTCCTGGAGAATCGTCTCGAACACGCGCTGCGATTCGATCACCGCCTCCCCCGTCATCGGGATCACGGGCGAGAACCCCACGTGACCCTTGGTCGCCGGTCCGAACTGCGAGCGTGCACCGATCGAGAACGTGGACAGCGTCGGAATGCCGAAGTCCTGCTCGTCGCGCAGCCTGGGTATTTGCTCGTCCGTGAGGGGGAATTTGTAGAACGGGCCGTCGACGAACTGGGCGCCGGGTATGTCGCTCATGCGCTTTTTCGCGTACGCCCACTGCGCCCGAACGACCTCCTCGGGGCCGTAGAACTTGAACCAGTTCGAGTAGAACGGCGTCTTGCGCTCCGCCGCGAATGCGTCGAGGCGCGCGATCGACTCGGGATCGCTGCGCGTGAGTAGCGGCCGGAGCTCCGGATTCGCGCTCACCTGGAACCTGATCGGCGACTGCAAGTTGGTGCCGCAGTTCTGCAGGCCCGTGTTCATGAAGTACTTCATGTGCTCGACGAGCGGAATGATGTCGTCGTGCCTGAACACGAGCGCCTGGCCTTCGATGTAAGCCTCCGGCTCGGGCATCAGCCAGATGCCCATCTTGGTGACCACGCCGAAATTGGACTGCGAGAACATCCCGTCCACGTGGGGACCGAAGCCGTACTTGAAGTGCTGCCACGTCTTCGAGCCCGGCAGTGCACCCATGCCCGTGCGCACGAGCTCGCCGGCTCCCGTCACCACTTCCATGCCGCACTGCGCGCCGTGGTGATCGCGGTAAGGGTTCATGGTGTAGCCCACGCCGTGATCGAGCGAGTTGCCGACCACGCTGCCCCAACCCGGGTCGGGACAATCGATCCAGAGCTTGAGCTTGCGCTCCTTGATGTGCCGATAGAGGTCGAAGTAGCTGACGCCCGGCTCGACGAGCGCGTAGGCGTTGCGCTCGTCCACTTCGAGAATCCGATTCATGCGTTTCAGGTCGAGAACGACGCTGCCCGACAAGACCGGAGCCGCGCCGCCGTACCCCAGGTTGCGGCCGGTGGAGATCGGATAGAGCGGGATGCGCAGCTCGTTCGCGATCCGCACGAGCGCCACCACTTGCTCGGCGGAGTCCGGCGCCACCGCTGCCGACGTAACTTTCTCTTCTTCCTCGCCGAAGAGCGGCGAGTAGGCGTCCCGGTAGAGCGCGACGTCGTCGTCGCTGGTGAACACCCAAGCGGCGCCGACGACGGACTTGAAGCGGTCGACCGCGCGCAGAAAGTCGCGTTCGCTGACGCCGGGCGGCGTAGTCATGCTCGAGGCTCCCCTAACGCAAAGCCGCTATTGAACCCCGCGGCGCGCAAACAGCCAAGCCTGCCTGGAGCGAATCCTCGTTGCGGGAGGTCGAACGCTCGAAAGTGACAAGCCCGGCACGAGGCCGGGCTTGTCGGTGGGTCTGGGATTCCGAAGGGGGAGAAATCACCAAACGCGCGCCATTTTGTTGCCGCCGCGCATGGCTTAGCTAGGCCAGCCACGATACTAGTAGTTTCAGCAACGGGACTAATGGCGCAGCGCGCCGACAGCTACCACGCGCGCCGCGCGGCTTCGTCGTCTTGCGCCGCCTTGCGCGGCGCGTGAGCGCCGCTCCACGGCCGTAGTGCATCCGCGCTGCGGACGTAGCTCGGAATGCTCGCCACCAGCAGCACCACGCTCCCTACCGACGCCACCGACAGCACCACGCTGATCGAGCGGCCGACTGCCGCGTCGTTGGCGAAGTAGAAGTCCGTGAGCGCCGCGACCGCCGACGAGCCAATGAAGGGCCCGAGCAGCGCGACGATCGCGAGATAGACCGCGAGCACCTGCGCCCGCATCTCGTTCGGCGTGACCGCTTGGAGCGCGACCTGCACGAGGCCCACGGGGACCGCGAGCAGGAAGCACAACGTTGCGATGCACGCGAGCATCACGTGCGGGTCGGCGACGATGCCGAGCAGCAGGCCCGGTACCACCGCGAGCGCCATCGCCGCCGCCATGATCTTCGAGTAGACGGCCCGCGCGCCCGCGCGCAGCAACCTTCCGGCGAGTAGCCCGCTGCCGACGAGCCCGGCCGTGCCGAACACGATGGTGATCAGCCCGAAGTCGAACCCGATCCGCGCGCTGTCCCAGTTGTGCACGCGCTGGAACAACGCCGGCACCCAGCCGTACATGCCGTAGCTGCCGATCGACGATACGGCCGCGCCGAGCATCAGCGCCGCGTAGAGAAACCCGTTCGCGCGCGTGTAGCGCAGCGTGTCAGCGATCCGAACCGTCGAGGCGGTCCTCTCGTGACGAGCGGGCTCGCGAAACGTCAGCGCAAGCAGCGCGACCGCCACTCCCGGCAGCGCCGCCAGCACGAACGCCGCTTGCCACGAGCGGAGGTGGCCGAGCCACGGCAGGTCGATCCCGCTCGACGCGGAGGCATACGCGACGATCAGGCCGCCGAACACCATCGCGATGCCGATGCCCCAGTACACGCCGGCCGTGTATATGTTGATCGGCAAGCCCCGCCGCTCCCGGGGAAAGAGATCGGAGATCAGCGAGATGGCCGAGGGCGTGAGCGCGCCCTCGCCGACGCCCACCCCGAGGCGAGCGACGAACAGCTGCGCGTAGTTGGCCGCGAAGCCGCAGAAGGCGGTCATCGCGCTCCACAATGCGATGCCGATCGCCACGAGATTGCGCCGGCTCCAGCGGTCGGCGAGGAGACCGAGCGGCACCCCGAGGAAGGCGTAGAAGATCGCGAAGGCCAGCCCGTTGATCAGGCTGAACTCGAAGTCGGTGATGCCGAGATCGGCGCGGATGGGCGCCACGAGAAACGCGATGATCTGCCGGTCGACGAACGCGAGCAGGTAGGCAAGGTACAGCACGCCGACGGCGTACCAGGCTTGGCGCTGAGGCGGATAGCGGTCGCTCAACTTGGCTGTCTTCGTCCGCGAAGGTGTGGTCGCGGGCCGCATTATAGGAGATCCGCTCGCGTTCGCGCCGATCGCCTCATACACTGCCGGCGGCTTTGGGACAGCGGACCGAATGGAATGGAGCGCAGCGTAGAGCGAATCCTCACGACCCACGTGGGCAGCCTGATCCGGCCGCCGGATCTCGTCGATGCGAGCAGCGAGCGTCATGCGGCGCCTCCGGAGCTCGACGCAGCGCGGCTGCGCGCCGCCGTCGCGGACGTGGTGAAGAGGCAAGTCGAGACCGGGATCGACGTCGTCAACGACGGCGAGTACGGCAAGTCCGGCTGGTCGCTCTACTTCCTCGACCGGGTCACCGGCTTCGAGATTCGCGAGCAGGACCTGCGGCCCCTCACCTGGCTCGGCCGCGATCTCGAGCGGTTTCCCGACTTCTACGCGCAAGAGATGCCCTACGTGCTGCGGGGGCAACCCACCGAAGCCTGCATCGGTCCGATCGGCTACCGCGGCGGGCCCGATCTCGAGCGCGACATCGACAATCTGCGAAGCGCGGCGGCCGGCGCGCGCCCGCGCGAAGTATTCATGACCACGGTCGCGCCCGCGAGCGCCGCCTACAACGGCGTGAACGAGTACTACGCAACCGAGCGCGACTACGTCTTCGCGATCGCGGAGGCGCTGCGGGAGGAGTATCGAGCCGTTCACCGCGCGGGCTTCGTGCTGCAGGTGGACGACGCGGTGCTCGCGAACATGTACGACGCGCTCGTTCGGCAGAGCCCGCACCGCTATCGCGAGTGGGCGGAGCTGCGCGTGGCCGCGCTCAATCACGCGCTCGAGGGCATACCCCCCGACCGCATCCGGTACCACATCTGCTTCGGCAGCTGGCACGTGCCGCACGTGGCCGATGCGCCGCTCGAGGCGATCGTCGACCTCGTGCTCGACGTGAACGCGCAGGGTTACTGCATCGAGGCCGCGAACGCGCGCCACGAGCACGAATGGCGCGTATGGGAGAAGGTGCGCCTACCGAAGGACAAGATCCTGATTCCGGGCGTGGTGACCCACCACACCACCACCGTCGAGCATCCGCGCCTGGTGGCCGACCGGATCGTGCGCTTCGCGAAGCTCGTGGGCCGCGAGAACGTGATCGCCGGCACCGACTGCGGCTTCGCGCAGTCGCGCAAGATCCAGCGGGTGCACCCTTCGGTGATGTGGGCCAAGCTCGAAGCGCTCGTCGCGGGCGCCGAGCTCGCCAGCACCGAGCTCTTCTAGTTCGGTTTGGCGCGGGCGCCGTCGCTGTCCCTGTCCGCCGCGAGAAGCGACGTCACCTTCTGCTGGCTCGCCTCGTCGTGGGGCACGAAGATCACGAGCCGCAGCATCGGGCTCCCCTCGGGCACGTACGACGAATGCTCGAAGGTCATGCCGCCGAATCGGGGGTGGTACGTCACGGCCTCCAAGCGGCCGACGACCTCGGGGCTGGTCCAAAGGCGACGAAAGATCGGGCAGCGCGCGGAGAGCTCGGCGATGAGCTCGTCGAACGCCGGGTCGCCCGGCACCTGACTGTAGTCGACGCGGAACTTCGAGAGGATGCGGCGCGCCATGACCTCGTAGGCCGCGGCGTCGCCTTGGTACGTCTCGTCGTCGACCAGCAGGATCCGGAGCAGGTTGCGCCGTTCGGGCGGCAGCTTGTCGTAGTCGCGAAAAATCATCGACGAGAGCCGGTTCCACGCGATCACGTCCCAGCGCGCCGTCATCACGATCGCCGGCACCGCGAGCGCCGTGAGCATGCGCGTGATCGTGGGGCTCAGCTCGTCGGGGCGCAGCGGCACTCGAGGCGCCGGGCGGTGCTGGACGAGCGCGAACAGATACTCCCGCTCGTCCGCCGACATCCGCAGCGTCGAGCAGATGCGCTCGAGCACGTCGGCCGACACCTGGATCCTACGGCCCTGCTCGAGCCAGGTGTACCAGGTAACGCTGACACCCGCGAGCGCCGCGACGTCCTCACGCCTCAAGCCCGGCGTGCGCCGGCGGTTCGTATCCGGCAACCCTACCTGGCCCGGCGACAGCCGCGCGCGGCAACCCTTGAGGAAGTCGATCAGGTGTCGTCGGTGGGTATCCATAGTGCGGTCATCATCGCACCTATTGTCCCTCGGAGAAAACGGCCGCTAGCACTATGCGTGCCAGGCGGGTCTTCCTCCCCGAGCGGCAAGGACGGCCGGGCGCGGCATCGCCCAATCGGGCGACCCCGCGCTCGGCACCGGATCAAAAGTCCTTCGTGTACTGGATGCCCCAGCGCTCGGGCTGAGCCTTCCAGACGAACGGAAAGGAGAACTCGTCGTTGTATTCCTCGTCGAGCGCGTTCTTCGACCAGAGCGTCACGTCCCAGTCCTTGCCCTGGAGGCCGACGCGCAGGTCGAGGACGTCGTACTCGTCGCGCGGGATCTGGTCCCACGGCAGCGGCGCAATCGACACGTCGCCGGGGCCCCAGAAGGTCTTGCCTACCTGGCGATAGTCGCCACGAAGGACGAACTTGAGGTCGCCCTTCAGCGGTTTCGTCCAGGTGGTGCCGAGGTTGAGGGTGTACTCCGGCACGAGCGGAACCTTGGTGCCGACGACGTGCGGGATCTCCGCGTCGGCCTTGATCTCGCTATCGGTGGTGGCGTAGGCGAAGTTCAGGTTCCAGTTGTCGGTGAGCAGCGTATTGAGCTCGAGCTCGACGCCCTGGTAGTGCGACTTGTCGATGCTGCCCAGGTTCTGCGTGCTCGACTGCACCAGGAAGATGAAGTAGTACGCGCCCTTGTAGTCCGTGTCGAACACCGTGGCGTTGAAGCTGGTGCGATTGTTGTTGAACTGCGTCTTGATGCCGAACTCGATGGTGTCGGCGATGTTCTCGTCGAACGTGTTCTTCACGCCGGCCACGCCCGCCAGCGCGACACCCGACTGATTGAAGCCGCCGCTGCGGAAGCCGCGGCTCACGTCGCCGTACAGCGTGACGTTGTCGGTGGGCCGCCAGCGCACGGTGACCTTCGGCTGGAGCGCGTCCCAGGTTTCCTTGCGCTTCTGGCCGCTGATGAGATCGCTCGCGAGCGACGCCGGAATGAACGAAGGCGGCGTGAGCGTCGTTTGCTCGCGCGTATCCTCGTCATAGCGCGCCGAGAACGTCGCGTCCCATTTGTCGCTGAAGTTGTAGGCCAGAGAGCCGAACACCGCCCAGGCGAAGTTGTCCTGGCCGTCGGCGAGATAGGTCCACTGCGGATTCGGCAGCGTGAAGTCGCCCGGGTTGCCATCCGCGGTACGCGGTGCGCGATACACGCGGCTCACGCCGGTGCCCGTGTCGACCATGTTGCCCGTGCTGATGAAACGCGTCGTGTCGAGCAGATAGGCTCCCGCGATCCAGCTGAACTTGTCGCCCATGTCGGACGTGTAACGGAACTCCTGGCTCGTGGTGCGCACGTTGAGATATTGGCTCTGGTTCCAGTCGGTGACCGTGGCGCGCTGTTGGTCCGCCAGCGGCACGTTCGCGCATGAATAGAACGCCACGGCGCACGAACCCGGCGCGATGAAAGGCCCGATCAGCACGTTGAACGACTGCGGCGGCGGGCGGAAGTCGAAGGCGTCGCCCGTCAAGATCTCGTCGAGCGCGTCGTAAGACGTGATCGACGTGAACGTGCCTCCCTTGCCCTTGATGTCCCACTTCATCGAGACCTGGTCCGCGTTCTTGATGCCCTCGCCCGGATTGTTCGCACGGATGGGCACGCCCGTGTAGTTCGGGTTGTTGTATTGGTTGCCGCTCACGTTGACGCCCGTGAGCCCGGGGCCCAAACCGTAGTCGTTGTTGATCACGAAATAGAGCGCCGTCGTGTCGATGTGCGACGTCGAGTAGCGGAAGTCGCCCGTCACGTCGTCGTTCGGCTGCCAGGTGAAGCGCACGCGGCCGGAAAGATCCTTGAGCGGATCGGCTTGATCCTGCGTGAACGTGTTGTCCAGATACCCGTCGGTGTCGCTGTACGACAGCGCCGCGCGATACTTCCACTTGTCGCCCATCGGGCCGCTGACGGCGCCTTGCACCGTGTAGCCCGGGCCCGAGTCGTAACCCGCGCGAAACCTCGCCTCGACGTCGTCGGTGGCCTGCTTCGTCACGATGTTGATCGCGCCGCCGATCGCATTGCGGCCGTAGAGCGCGCCCTGCGGACCCTTGAGCACCTCGATCTGCTGGATGTCGTTGAGCTCTTGATTGAACTCCGACGGGTTCGTCATGAGCACACCGTCGACGACCACCGCCACGGGCATGTCGCTGTTGCGCGCCTGCGAGACGCCGCGGATGGTGATGAACGTGTTGCCCGGGTTCTGGGTCTGCACCACCGTCATGTTCGGCGTGAGCTGAATGAAGTCGTGCACTTTGTTGATGCCGGCCGAATCGATCTCGAGCGAGGTGAACGCCTTGATCGAGGCGGGAGCCTCCGCGTAGTTTTCCGTGCGCATGCGGGCGGTGACGACGATCTCCTCGAGCCCGGACTGCTGGGCGAAGGCCGGCGCCACGACCAGCGGCGACAACAACAGGGAGACGGTACGCGCGAGCGGACGCAGTCGAATCGTTGCGGACATTTGATTCCCCTAGCAAAGAGTGTTGCGGGGCGATCTTATCCTCGTGGTGCGTTGGTCACAACAACCGCGGGCGCGGCGGAGGCTTGCAGGAGCGCCGCGTGTTGTCGAATTGCAACGATCCGGCGGCTGGCAGCCGCCGTCCTATCAGGATGCGCACCAAAGCGGGACGGATCGGGCTCGAGCCGAGGAGGCGCGTGCCCTGGAGTTGCGGTAGTTTGAACCTCCGCGACGCGACCACGGGACTCATCGGCAACGGCCCGGCGACTGGCCAAGCGGCCGCGCACCGACCAAGGAGGTCCCCGATGTACCGCTATTGCATGGCGTGTTTGGTCCTTGCGTCGTTCGGCGGCTGCGCCGTCGCTCCTTACGAGTCGAGCCCGGGCGCCGCCGCGGCGGGCGCGTCCCCGGCGATCGACGAACCGGTCACGAGCATCGCAGCCGGTCTCGCGTCCACGGACGCGGCGCAGGCGTCCGGAACGGCCCCTGCTCCGGTGTCCGTCGAGGTCAAGGACTTCAAGGGAAAGACGATCTGCGAGCCGATCGTGGCCACGGGCACGAGAATGGTCATCGCCAAGCACTGCTACACGCAGGACCAGAACGACAAGCTCGCGGCCGAGCGCAAAGCGAATACGCGGGCGAAGCTCGAAGAGTTGCGCCGCAGCGAGGAGATGGGCGAGCGCCAGGACCGCCAGCGCGAGATGGACCGCCAGCGCGCGGCCATGAGCTCGTCGTTCCCCTAAAACGAACACGGGCCCCGAAGGGCCCGCGTCCAAACGTCGACGACGAGAATCTCGCTCAGCGAGCGATCGACCCCGCGTGCGGCCGATAGGCGTCGCGCGCGACGGCGGCGTACGGCACCGGCGCCGTGGTCGCGCGTACGTTCATCTGCACGTGACGCTCGACCGTGGGCTTGCGCGAACCGCCGCCCTCCTCGCCCCAGACCAGCGTGACGTCCTTGCCGGGCTCGGCGAACGCCTCGTCGACCACGGCGAGCGAGAGCATCGAGCGCTCGTTCGAGCTGTAGCCGCTCCAGGTCGATACGCCTATTGTCTTTCCGCCGGCAACCACCTTGTCATACGGCAGCGTGGAGTAGACCGCCGACGGGAAGTCGATGTACTTCACGCGGTCCTTGCCCTTGGTGCCGAACATCGTGCCGATCGCCGCGGTGGCATCGTCGTGGTTCCACGCGAGCGTCACCTTCTTGCGGCGCGGCTTCATCTTTTGCAGCGCGTCCTTGCCGATGAAGTCGTGGTCGAAGTTGACCATGGAGCCGTAGCCCAAGTCGTACGGCGTGAAGTAGTAGTCCTCGATGTTGCTCGAGTAGAAGCTGCCGCCGAGCGATGCCGTGGCCTCGTAGCCGGTCGCAGGCAGCCACTCGCGGTACTTCTTCATCTTCTCGCCGGAGTAGACGGCCGGCATCGGCGACGGGATCCAACCGGACTCGAGCGTATTGCTCGAGTAGGCGCGCGAGCCCACTTGCCGAATGCCGAACTCTTCGCCGGCCTTGACGATGGCTTCACGCACCGCCTCGCCCTCGGCCCACGGCCCGAAGAGCTCCCAGCCGGGCTGGCCAACCATGCCGTGGCGCAGCGCGCGCACACGATGGCCCGCGATCGTGAAGTCGTCCGTATTGAAGAACTTGGTGTCGGGCGCCGGCTTGCCGGTGACCTTCTCCATGACCTTGACCGCGTTCGGACCCTGCACCTGGAAGCGATACACCTTGCGGGTGACGACGCCGGGCCGCGACGCGGAACGCTCGTCGCGCTCGCACTTGGCGCGATAGCCGCCGGTCTCGCAGTGATATTGCACCCAGTTATGCGCGGACGGACGGCCGACGAGATTGAACAGCTGGTCCTCGAGATGGAACAGCACGGCGTCGCCGATGACGTAGCCGTCGTAGTTGCACGCGACGAATTGCTTGGCCTTGGCGAGCGTGAAATTCTTGAAGGTGTTGATGCCGGTGTCGGACAGGAGCTTCAGCGCGTCCGGGCCCTCGATGTACATGTCGGTCATGTGGAACGACTGATTGAACAGCACGCAGGCTTCCTGCCATGCCCGCTGCTCGTCGTTCCAGCTCGTGAACTCGCGGGCCACGACCGGATAAACGTAGGGGCCGATCTGCGAATTGCGCAGCATGTCGACCGGGCTCTTCTGGGCCTTCAACAACTCTTCCAAATTTCGATAGCTCATCGTGCGACCTTCTTGTTCCTAAGGGCGTGTTACTCGCGAAAGCGCGCGCGATTGTACGTGATCGAAGCACGCGAGCGGCTTCCGGCTCTCTCGAGGAAGCCGCCGGCCACGATTCGCGCCTGCCCGGCGTCAACATGGTGGCCGTGGTGCTAGCAGAACGCGCGTCAGCGGCTGCTGCCGAGCATACTGCCTTCGGCGCTGCACGGCCAAGATCCGCGGCGCGGAGCGGGCGCAACGGGTCTATTGGACCATCAGCGCATTGGCAGCCTCGGCCACCGTGGCGCCAACTCCAAGTCCGTGAGCCGCAGCGAGGGAACTGATCGAAAGCTGAGGTCGGTGTCCACGAAGCGGGGGGTCGATAGCCAACCGGCGCACCGAGGCCGGGTCGTCGCGCGCGTCTACCGCCGCTTGCTCGCCGACATCCTGCACGGACGACAGCCGCCCGGCGCACGCGTCAACCTGCCCACCTTCGCCGATCTCTACGGCGCGAGCACCAACTCGATCCGGGAGACCTTGATCCATCTCACCGGCAGCGGCCTCGTCGTCCGCAAGGCGATGCACGGATTTCAGATCGCGCCCGCGACGCAGAGCGATCTGCTCGAGGTCGTGAAAACGCTCGGCTGGCTCGAGGAAACCGGCGTACGCGAGTCGATCGCCAACCGGGAGCACCACTGGGAGGAACGCGTGCTCGCGGCCCATCGAGCGCTGTCGCAGGCCGCTCCCGAGCCCGGGCTGCTCGACAAGGACCTTTGGGACGAATGCGTTCTGTCCTATCACGAGGCGCTCGTGTCCGCGTGCCACTCGTCGATCTTGATAGACCAATGCCGCGCGCTGCAGCAACGACTGCTGCGCTATCGCAACCTGGCGGCGGCGGGCGACGAGCAGGACGAAGCTCGGCGCCTGATTCTGTCGACGCGCGACGCGATCTTGCGCCGCGACGCCGACCATGCGGTCGAGCTGCTGCGGGCCTATTACAAGCGCACCACCGACGCGATCCTCGCGAGCGGCGCCGTCAGCTGACGACGTTCGCCGTCGTCTGAAAGGAGAACGGCGTCGCGGTTGGCATTCGGCCGACTTCTGGTATAGTGCCGCGCGTTGAATCGCGGTGCGCCATCGGTCGCGCGCCCAAACGCCTCGGCCAATTCCGGCCGTATCGTCACCAATCCGATCCACCCTAGACCGTTTCCCGGGCACTGCCCGAGGCGGGGTGATCGCGGAGCTATTTCTACAATGTCTTTCGATTCTCTCGGCCTATCGGCCGACGTGCTTCGTGCCGTCGCCGAGCAAGGCTATTCGTCTCCTACTCCCATTCAGGCGCGCGTGATCCCCGTGGTGCTCGAAGGCCGCGACGTGCTCGCCGGCGCGCAAACGGGCACCGGCAAGACCGCCGGCTTCGCGCTGCCGCTGTTGCAACGGCTCTCGGCCGCCCCGGCCCCGCAAGGCCGGCGGCAGATTCGCGCACTGATTCTCACGCCCACTCGCGAGCTCGCCGCTCAAGTCGGCGAGAGCGTGAAAACGTACGGCAAGTACCTGCCGCTGACGTCGGCCGTGATCTTCGGCGGCGTCAACATCAATCCGCAGACCGCGCTGCTGCGCCGCGGCATCGACATTCTCGTCGCGACGCCGGGCCGGCTGCTCGATCACGCGTCGCAGCGCAACGTCGATCTTCGACACGTCGAGATTCTGGTGCTCGACGAGGCCGACCGGATGCTCGACATGGGCTTCCTGCCGGACATCAAGCGCGTGCTCGCGCTGTTGCCGTCTCGACGGCAGAACCTGCTGTTCTCGGCCACGTTCCCGCCCGACATCGTGGCACTCGCGAACAAGTTGCTTACGTCGCCGGCGCGCGTGGAAGTGGCGCCGCCGAATGCCACGGCCGACCGCATCGAGCAGCTCGTGTACTTCGCCGACAAGGCGGAGAAGCGCGCGCTCTTGTCGTGGCTGATCGGTTCCAACGACTGGCGGCAGGTGCTCGTGTTCACGCGCACCAAGCACGGTGCGAACCGTCTCACCAAGCAGCTCGAGCAGGACGGCTTCGCGGCCGCCGCGATCCACGGCAACAAGAGCCAGGGCGCGCGCACGCGCGCGCTCGCGGACTTCAAGAGCGGTGCGATTCGCGTGCTCGTGGCCACCGACGTGGCGGCGCGCGGCATCGACATCACCGAGTTGCCGCACGTGGTGAACTACGAGCTGCCCGACGTCGCCGAGCACTACGTGCATCGAATCGGCCGCACGGGGCGCGCCGGCAACGAAGGCGTCGCGGTCTCGCTCGTGAGCGGCGACGAGCGGCCCTCGTTGAAGGGCATCGAGCGGCTGCTCGGCAAACAATTGCCGAAGGCTGCAGAACGTCCGCGTCTTGCCAATCCGCCGCGAGCGGCCGACCCGCGGCCGCAGGGTGACCACGCGAGAACCGACGGCCATCGGCCGGCTGCGCAAGGCGAGCGCGGCGAGCACCGCGGCGGCGAACACCGCCACCACGGCGGCTCGCATCCGCAGCAGGCGCATCGCGGCGACGGCAATCGCGAGCGGCAGGAGCAGCACGGCCGGCGGCACGGCCAATCGCGTGCGGCGCGGCGACGGCGGGCGGCGGCTCGGGCGGGGGGGCGTCACTGAGGCGGGCGGGACTGTTGCTCGCCGCGACGCACCCGCATCGCAGGAGGGACAGTCCCTTGTGACGGCATCGCAACGCGGCGGGCATCGCACCGGCGGACGTCGCGGGCGCGTCGTGCGCGGCGCAGAGGGACAGTCCCTGCACGACAGTCTCGGGTTCGTGACGTATATTAACGAGACGAGTTCGACCCGAGCGTTGCAGGAGAATCGTCATGCCGTTGGTCAACCTCAAACCCGTATTGCGTGAAGCGAAATCCAGGGGCTACGCGGTCGCCGCCTTCAATCCCGTCGACTACGCCTCGATGAAGGCGATGGTGAAAGCGGCCGAGGAGCTCAATGCTCCGGTCATCATCCAGAGCTCCGCCAAGACCATCAAATACTACGGCCACCAGGCAATCGCCGGCTGGATGCGCGAGATCGCCGGCAATTCCCCGGTTCCCGTGGTGCTGCACCTCGATCACGGCAAAGACGTCGACATGATCAAGAAGTGCGTGGAGATGGGCTGGACCTCGGTGATGATCGATTGGTCCGACAAACCGTTCGACGTGAACCTCGAGCAGACGCGCAAGGTGGTCGACATCGCCACGAGGGCCGGCATCGGCGTGGAGGCGGAGATCGGCGAGATCCACGGCGTCGAGGACGACATGGTCGTCGACGCGGTGCACTACACGGACCCGGCCGAGGCGGAGAAATTCTGCCGCGAGCTCGACCTCGCCGCGTTCGCCGCCGCCATCGGCACGGCGCACGGCTACTACAAGGGCGAGCCCGACGTGAAGTTCGACCTGATCGGCGAGATCAATCGCCGCACCAATACGCCGATGGCCTTGCACGGCGGCACCGGGCTCTCCGACGAAGTGATCCAGAAGTGCATCGAGCTCGGCTGCGCGAAGATCAACATCTCCACGAACCTGAAGCACGTGTTCATCGACAGCTTCATCGACTATCACGAGAAGCACAACAAGTACGAGCCGCTGCACGTGCTCGGTGCGCAGTACGAAGCGCTGAAGCAGCTCTTCAAGGAAAAGATCGCGCAATTCGGCGGCAGCAACCGCGCCGGCGAAGTGCTGTCGAAGGTCGCGTAGCCGAACCGATTCGGCGATGAAGGCCCTGATCTTCGACTGTGACGGTGTGCTCGTCGACACCGAGCGCGACGGCCATCGCGTGGCGTTCAACCGCGCGTTCGCCGGCGCCGGGATCGACGCGGAGTGGAGCGTGGAGCTCTACGGCAAGCTGCTCGCGATCGCGGGCGGCAAGGAGCGCATGACGCACTACTTCAATCAGCACGGCTGGCCGCCCGACAAGAGCGCGGACACGCTGATCCCCGAGCTGCACAAGCGCAAGACCGCGATCTTCACCGAGCTCATCGCCACGGGCGCGTTGCCGCTCCGCCCGGGAGTGGCGCGGCTCGTGGACGAGGCGCACGCCGGCGGCGTGGCGCTCGGCGTGTGCACCACGTCCGATCCGAAGGCGATCGACGGCGTGCTCGACCTGCTCGGGGCGAAGCGCAAGGCCTGGTTCGAGATCGTGCTCGCGGGCGACGTGGTGAAGAAAAAGAAGCCGGACCCCGAGATCTACCTGCTCGCGAAGCAGAAGCTCGGCCTCGAGTCCAAGGACTGCGTGGTCGTGGAGGACAGCCGCAACGGCCTGCTCGCGGCCCTCGGCGCCGGCATGCCCACGTTGATCACCACGAGCACCTACACCACGGGCGAAGACTTCAGCGGCGCGGCGAAGGTCGTGCCGGAGCTCGGCGACGCGCCGAACGTGCGAATCACCCTCGGCGACTTGAAAGCGATGGCGGCCAGGCGCGCGGCCTAGCGCCGTTCGCCGCCCGCGGCGAGGATAGCGACATGAAAGACATCACCCTGGCGGACGTGGAGACGGCGGTGAAGACCATCGCCGCCACGGCTCTCGAGAACGAGCAATATTTCTGCGAGCTCGACTCCTACGCCGGCGACGCGGACTTCGGCGTGTCGCTCGCCACGGGATTCCGCGCCATACAGAACGACTGGAACGAGCTCGACCGCAGCTCGATCGGCAATTTCCTGCTCAAGATCAGCATGATCATCACGCGCAACGTGGGCGGCTGCTCGGGCCCGATCTGGGGCACCGGATTCATGCGGGCGGGTATGTTGAGCAAGGAGCGCGCCACCCTCACGCTCGACGACCTCGACAAGATGCTGTCCGCCGCGATCGAAGGCATCCAGAAGCGCGGCGGCGCGCAGCCCGGCGACAAGACGCTCCTCGACGCGCTGATTCCGATCCGCGACATCGTGCACGACGCCGCGGCCGAGCCCGACGCCGACGCCGGCGAGGTGCTCGCGCAAGCCACTCGGGTTGCGAACGACGCGATCGAGCGCACCAAGCCCTGGGTCGCGAAGCGCGGCCGCCAGCAGTTCACGGGCGAGCGCAGCGCGAACACGCCCGATCCCGGCATCGTGGCCATCGCCACGATGATGAACGAGATCTGCGCGAGCTTCGGGGTGAAAAGCCCGCCGCGAACCAAACCCTAGGAGCCTGTCCGAGTAATGCCCACCTACTGCGGCACGTCCTCGCTACGGCGGGCATTACGCGGACGGGCTCCTAGTCACACAAACCTGGCTTCAACCTGGGGAACACAATGAAAAAGTTCGTGAACGACCCGGCCAAGTTCGTCCCCGAGATGCTCGAAGGCATCGCGCTCGCCAATCCGGGCAAGCTCAAGTACGAGCCGAGGTACAACATCATCTACCGCGCCGACCGCCCCGATAAGAATAAGGTGTCGGTGATCCAGGGCTCGGGCTCGGGCCACGAGCCGGCTCACGTGATGGCCGTGGGCCGCGGCATGCTCGACGCGGCCTCGCCGGGCAACGTGTTCGCCGCGCCGCCGATGGAATACTGCCTCGAGTGCATCAAGCTGATGAATTCGCCGAAGGGCGTGCTGGCGCTGATCAACAACTACCAAGGCGACCGCATGAACTGGGACATGGCCATCGAGATGGCCCTGGCCGAGGGCATCGACGTGAAGTCGTTCATCATCGACGACGACGTGGCCGTGCAGAACAGCTCCTACACGATCGGCCGCCGCGGCGTCGCCGGCAACTTCTTCGTCATCAAGTGCTGCGGCGCCGCCGCGGAGCAAGGTGCGAGCTTGGACGAGCTGGTGAAGATCGCCACCAAGGTCAACGCCAACGTGCGCTCGATGGGGGTCGCCCTCACGTCGTGCACGCCGCCCGCGAAGGGCAAGCCGATCTTCGAGATCGGCGCCGACGAGATGGAGGTGGGCGTGGGCATTCACGGCGAGCCCGGCCGCCGCCGCGACAAGCTCAAACCGGCCGACGCGATCGTCGACGAGATCTTCGACGCGGTCTCGAAAGACTTGCCTTACAAGAAGGGCGACCGCGTGGCGCTGATGATCAACGGCTTGGGCGGCACGCCGCCGAGCGAGCTCTACGTGCTGTATCGCAAGGCCGCGCTGCGCTCCAAGGCGCTCGGCCTCGACATCGTTCGCAACTACGTGGGCAACTACTGCACGTCGCTCGAGATGGCAGGCGCGTCACTCACGCTGCTCAAGCTCGACGATGAGATCGAGAAATTGCTCGCAGCACCGGCGGAAATTGCCGCCCGCGTGTTTTGAGCGGCGCGAAGCTCGCGCTCGGCCTGCTCGCGATCGACCTCGACGGCACGCTCGTCGATTCGGCCCCGGACATCGCCCACTGCCTCGGAACGGCAGTCGAAGCCGTGGGCTTCGAGGCGCCCGGCGAGGCGCGTACGCGAGTGTGGATCGGCGACGGCCTCGAAACGCTGATCGCGCGCGCGCTCGCGCACGGCGACCGGGCCGCGGGGCGGGCGCCGCTCGAGGGCCTTCGCGCCGAGGAGCGGCACGCGGCCGCGCTGCGCGCGTTCCTCGACTGCTACCGGGACAACCTGTTCGTCCGCAGCCGGCTCTACCCCGGCGTGGCGGATACGCTCGACGCGCTGCGCGCGCGCGGGCTCACGCTCTGTTGCATCACGAACAAGCGCTTCGCGTTCTCCGACGCACTCTTGACCCAGGCGGGGGTGCGCGACCGCTTCGCGCTCCTGCTCGGCGGGGACAGCCTGCCGGAGAAGAAGCCGAGCCCGCTGCCGCTGCTCGCGGCCGCGGACCAGCTCGGCGTGGCGCCGTCGGCGGCGGTGTTGGTGGGTGACTCTCACCAGGATCTGCGCGCGGCGCGCGCCGCGGGCTATGCCTTCATCCTCGTCACCTACGGCTACGGCAAGGTCGACGAGACCGAGGCGGGGGCCGTACCGCGCATCCGCCGCTTCACGGATCTCCGCGGCCTGCTCGGCGCCGAGCCTATTTGATCAACGACTCGACCTCGTCGAGCACGTCGTCGTCGGTGGCCGTGGCAATCTCGATGCGCGCCGAGGGATCGGCGCCGGGCACGCGCTTGGTCGCGCGCTCCGCCAGCGCCGCCGCGTAGACCTGGAGCTCCTGGTCCGTCTTGTCGCCGGGCGTGACGGGCACGATGCCGAGCTGCACGGCCTCGAGATCGCCGGTGGCGCCGTTCACGATCGCCAAGTTGGATGTCGCTCCGGCGGTGCTGCCGCCGATCAGCGCGCTCATGATCGCCTTGCCGGCGGGCGTGATCGTGATGCTCATCGTGCCGAACGCGATCGCGTCCACGCCGAGGCGCGCCGCGAGCAGCCGCGCGGGGTCACCCAGGTTGTAGATCCGCTTCTCGAGCTTCTTCGGCCGGTATTGCTTCATCACGTCGTCGAACGCGCGATGCGCCTCCACGACGTATTCCTGGAGCTGCGCGTCGTGGTTGATGCGGTCCGGATCCACGACCTGGATCTCGTAGCCCTTCGCGGCCAGCAGCGCCTTCACCTGCTCGTTGAACAGCGCGCCGTAGACGACGCCCTCGTCGATCAGGCCTTGCGTCTCCGCGACTTTGGCGCGGACCACGCTCGCGTCCACCGGCAGCAGCGCCACCGAGCGCGGCCGCGTGGCGCCGCTCGCGAACTCCGGCGTGAATCCGTGCTGCGCGACGGCCGGCGCCGAGCACGCCAGCATCGCCGCGGCCACGAGGATCGAACGTTTGCTTGCCATGCGCATCACTCCTTCAGTTTCGCGCTCAGCGCCCGCAGCCGGCCGACCACGATCGGTCGATCGGCGGCTTCGGGCACCGCGCGCACGTATGCCAAATACTGCTCGGCGGACTCGCGATTGCGCGCGAGCTGCTCGTAGACTTCGCCGAGACCGCGATGCGCCGCCGCGAGCGCAGCGTCGGCCGCGAGCGCACGGCGATAGCAGTCCTCGGCCCGCGCGAGATTCTCGGCGTAGGCCTTCTGGCCGTCCTCGGTGACGAGCTGCTCCGCGAGCCGTTGTGCGCGGGTCTTGCGCGCGCGGTCGCGGCGGATCTGCTTCTTGTCCGCGTTGCTGAGCTCGCTCGCGGCGAGACGGCGCTGCGCGCCCATGCCTTGCCATGCGTCGCCGAGCAGCAGCAACAAGCGCGGGTCATCGGGATGCCGCTCGAGCAGCGACTCGGCGAGCGCGAGCGCCGTCTGCGCGTAGTCGTCCTGGATGTAGTCCTGCACGGTGATCGTCTGCAAGGTGAGCATCGCCTGCTCGAAGTCGTCCACGGGGCGCTCGCCCACCGGCAAGCCGGCCACGAGCGCCCGGCTCGTCACGGCACGCGCGCCGATCTCCGGATGCGTGGACCAGATCGTGGGCACGCGTTGATCGAAACCCTCGTAGTCCTCACCGAGGATGTCGAACACCTCGGGCAGCGCGTGCGCGTCGTAGCGCGTGTCGCGCAACAAAGCGACCGCGTGGTCGTCCGCCTCCTGCTCGAGGTCGCGGCTGAATCCGTACACCGACGCCTGCAGCCCCACGGCGACGAGCCCACCCCATCCGCCGAGGCCGCCGAGCACCATGCCGGCGATCGCCCTTTTCTTCTGCGACCGGTGCTCGAGAATCCCGTGGTGGCCGGCCACGTGACTGATCTCGTGCGCCAGCAGGCCCGCGAGCTGCGCCTCGTCGCGCAGCCGCGCGATCATCCCGGTGTGCACATACACGTGGCCATTCGGCAGCGCGAACGCGTTCGGCGACGGATCGCGCAGCACGAAGAACTCGTACTCGATGTAATCGTCGGACGGCCGCGGCCGGATCTCGTGGCCCACGCGGCGAACGAGGGAGAGCACGTGCGCGTCGGTGTACAGCAGCGACTGCGCCGCGAAGTATCCGCCGAGCTCGTCGGCCTGCCGGATCAGGTGCTCTTCGTCCTTGGCGATCGGCACCGAGTCGTAAACGCCGGCGGCGCGTGCGGCGGACGCGCAGAGGAACGCAACGAGCCAGAGCTTCGCGGGTCTCGGACGCATCGTTTACCGGCACCGTCGTCGACGACGCCGGAATGTTATGAGCGATCCGCAGCGGGCGCAGTGTCCGCGCGACCAAATTGTGATGTGCTACGCACCCGCGTCTGTCATAAGTGAGCGGGTGCCGGCGGCGGCGCCGGACTTGCGAGCGCGTTCCTCAGCCGCGCAAAAAAAGAGGGACATGTTCGATTTTCCGCGACCGGTCTACCGGCCCGGAAGGCGGCGGCGAAAATCAGCATGTCCCTATTTTTCGCAAGCATATGCCGCGCTGCTGCGGGCTGGTAGTATTTTGCGGGTCTTGGGGATTGGGTCGCGGGGGAATCATGCTCGGAAAGAATAATCGCGGCAGCGCATCGCGCGCCGTTCGGAATGCTCGTGGATTGGTTGTGACGCGCGGGGCGGTCGGCGCGCTCGCGCTCGCCGTGGCGGCGTGCGGGCAATCGCCGGCGCCGCAGGCGCAGGCCACGAGCGCCGCCAAGGCGGCGCCGGATTTCGCGACCTGGGACGCGAACGGCGGCGGCGCCGAGTCGTCGCAGTACACGTCGCTGTCGCAGATCGACAAGAGCAACGTCGGCAAGCTCAGCGTCGCCTGGACCTACCCCTTCGGCTCCACCACGCGCCCCGACGGCAGCACGGTCAGCGACAACTATCTGTTCAACCCGATCGTGGTCGGCAAGGTGATGTACGTGCTCGCGAAGGGCCGCTCCATCGTCGCGCTCGACGCGACCAGCGGTAAGGAGATCTGGACGCACGCCAACGAAGGCGCCGTCGGCACTCGCGGCCTCAACTACTGGAAGAGCAAGGACGGCGCCGACGAGCGCCTCCTGTACGTCAACGGCGGCTTCCTCACCGCGATCGACGCGAAAACCGGCAACACGGTGGCGACGTTCGGCGAGAACGGCCGCGTCGACTTGCGCACCGGCCTCGAGGACGCGGACAGCGTGCGGGCGCTGCAGACCAACAACCCCGGCCGCATCTACGACGACCTCATCATCATGTCGCTGCCGGCCGGCGGCGCGGGCTACGCGTCCGCGCCCGCGGACATCCACGCCTACAACGTGGTCACGGGCAAGCTCACCTGGGTCTTCCACACCGTGCCGCGCGCCGGCGAGCCCGGCTCCGAGACCTGGCCCGAGGCCGGTCTCGGCCACTACGGCGGCGTGCACAACTGGAGCGAATCCACGGTCGACGTGGAGACCGGCACGATCTACATCCCCACGGGCACAGCGCGTTTCGACTTCTATGGCGCGAACCGCGAGGGCAAGAACCTCTATGCCAACAGTCTGCTCGCGATCGACGCGCGCAGCGGCAAGCTGCTCTGGCACTTCCAGGCGATCCACCACGACCTCTGGGACTACGACTTCCCCACGGCGCCGAAGCTCGTCACCGTCACGCACGACGGCATGAGCGTTCCCGCCATCGCGCAGCCGAGCAAGCAAGGCTTCCTCTACGTGTTCAACCGGATCACCGGCGTGCCGCTCTGGCCGATCGAGGAGCGCCCGGTGCCGCAGAGCGACGTGCCCGGCGAGCACAGCTGGCCCACGCAACCGTTCCCGACGGCGCCGCCGCCGTTCGCGCGGCAGAAGTTCACCGAGGCCGACATCAATCCGTACCTGCCGCCGGAAGATCAGGAGGCGGTGCGCCAGCTCCTGCGGAGCTCGCGCAACGAAGGGCTGTTCACGCCGCCGAGCTTGCAGGGCACGATCATGGCGCCCGGCCACAACGGCGGCGCGAACTGGGGCAGCTCGGCCGCGGACCCGATTCGCGGGCGCGTGTTCGTCGTGTCGAAGGAGCTGCCGACGTTCGCGAAGCTCCGCGAGCCGCAGACCGTGCCGGGCGCCGGCGGCCCGCCGGGCGGCGGCGGTGCGCGCGGTGGCGGCGGTGGCGGTCCCGGCGGCGCTGGTGGTGCGCGAGGCGGCGGTGGCGGTCCCGGCGGCGGCAACCGCCCGGCGCCGGCGCCCACGCCGAACGCGGGCCCGGACTTCGTGGCGTACTCCTCACCCGTCGACTTCATGATCCGCCCCAACGGGCTGTCGGCGTTCAGCCCGCCGTGGTCGCAGCTCACGGCGTACGACCTGAACACCGGCACGATCATGTGGCAGATCCCGAACGGCGACGTGAGCGCCACGACGTTCGCCGCGACGGGCACCGGCAGTCACGCGCCGCGCGGCGGCGTGGTCGCCACCGGCACGGGCCTGGTGTTCGTCGGCACGTCGTCGGATCGCAAGTTCCGCGCGTACGACGCCGACAACGGCAAGGTGCTCTGGCAGTTCGACTTGCCTGCGGCGCAAGAAGGCGTGCCGGCGATCTACTCCGTGGACGGCCGCGAGTACGTCGCGGTGGCGGTCGGCGGCAACGGGCTGTTCAGTCAAGGGCTCAAGTACCCGGTGGAAGCGGGCCCCGGTCAGTACATGGTGTTCGCGCTCGGCGAAACGCAGCGCTGAGCGACGGGCGGCCGGTTCGCCCCGATCAACGGCGAACCGGCGGCGCGCGCCCCGACGGGCGGCGGCCATGAGCCGACCGCGGGCCGCAACCTCGCTCGCGCCGCCGACTAGACTGATGCCCTCACGGCAACGGAGGGCCCACCGCCATGGAGAAGGCACGCCACGACACCCACGATCCCGGCGCGTCGCAACGCTTCAAGGAACAAGGCGCGGACGACGAGGGAACGCTCCGCGAAGACGGCACGCTCGCCTATCGCGGCCGGCTGAACTTGTGGGACGAGGACGCGGGCAGCGATCCCTACAACCGCACCGGCCGCTTCCGCCGCAACGTCCGCTAACCGCCAACGAACCGGTGTCTGACACCAGCGGTGTCTGACACCGGGCGTGTCGCGCCTCCGATCTCAGCGGGCGCCGTGCTGCTGCCGATCCCAGAGCTTGTCGAGCAACGCGAGCCTCGCCGGCGCCGGCAGGTGCTCGGACGCGGGATCCGCGGCGAACAGCATTCCGTCCTGCGGGTTCCCGGCCTGGTGCGCCCTCCACACGGGCAAGCCCTTGCCATTCGGGTCGCCGTTGCGCGCGAAGCTCACCCAGTACGACATCATCGCGTCCGAGAGCCTGCGGTCGGGAGCGGACGCCGCCGCGAGCTTCGGGTCGCTGCCGTCGGGGAACAGAGGCAACTGACCTAGATTGCCGAACACGTACGGCAGCTCGGACGCGTGCGCCGCGGGGAACGGCGGGCGCCCCGGCTCGTTCGGCGGGTTCTGCGCGAAGTAATAGAGATACGCTTTGTTGCCCTTCTTCGCCTGGTAGTCGGCGAAGAGGCGCATGTGCCAGTACGTGCCGTCGCCGGTATTCTCGCCGGTGGACTTGGCCGCCTCGGCGTCGGTGGCGTGCGGATAGAGCTTCAAGTACTCGTCGGCGAGGTCGCCCCAGCTTATGCGGGCGCGCTCCTCGAACTGCGCGCTGGTGATGAGCTGAGTGAAAAACGACCCCTCGTCCTTGTTCGAGCCGACGAGCACGTCGACCGCGTTCTGCTTGCCGTTCGCGAACGTGACGGTGGGATCCTCGGGGATCACCCAGCCGTCGACGAGCATCCCGGCGCTGCGCAGCTTGGCGGTGACGTCGTCCGTGGACATCGCGCGCAACTGCTCCGCAGTGCCGATGTTGCCCGCCGCCTTCGCGCCCGTCTCCTCGGCCTGCGCGCGCGTGAGCATGCCGCCCGCTCTCATTCCCAAACCCATCCACGCACCGCTCTGCGAGATCGCGCGCCGGAACAAGCCCTTCGCCTCCGGCGACGCGACCAGCGACGCGATCGCCATCGCGCCGGCCGACTGGCCGAACACGGTGACGTTGCCCGGATCGCCGCCGAACGCCGCGATGTTGTCCTGCACCCAGCGCGCCGACGCGAGCATGTCCATGAGCCCGTAGTTGCCGGACGCCTTGTGCGGCGACTCCGCGGTCAACGCGGGGTGCACGAAGAAGCCGAACGGGCCCAAGCGGTAGTTCATGGTGACCACGATCACGCCTTTGCGCGCGAGCGCGTCGCCGTCGTAGAGCGGCACGGAGCCAGCGCCTTCGGTGAACGCGCCGCCGAACCAGTACAGCATCACCGGCAGCTTGTCGCTCACGCTCGCCGCCGGCGTCCAAACATTGAGATAGAGGCAGTCCTCGCTCACCGGCGGCGAGCCGTCCATGACGGCGAGGTTGAGCCGCGGCTGCGGCGACTTGCGCTGGTCGGGCTGGATGCAGACGTTGCCGAACTTGCTCGCGTCGCGCACGCCGCTCCACTTCGCGACGGGCTGCGGCGGCTTCCAGCGCAGCGCACCGACGGGCGGCGCCGCGAACGGAATGCCCTTGAACACGCGCACGCCCTTCGACGACTCGGTGCTGCCGCCGAGGAGGCCTGCGCGGAGCTCGAGCGGCTCCTTGAGCGCAGCCGCCGCGGTTACCGGCGTGAGCGCGAGGGTGCCGGCCGACAGCAGCGCAGCGAGACCGCCCGCGGCGGCCGCGCGAAGTGTGTTGCTCATCATGGCTTCGCCTCCTTCTTGCCGGCGTGCGCGCGCTCGTAGCGCGAGGTGACGATGAAGTTGCGCACGGCCGAGTTGTCCTCGTTGCACGCGTACTCGAAGAACTGATACTCCGGGTCGAGCTTCATCGGGTACGCGGCGGCCCACGGGCGCGTGAGCATCTCGGGGTCCTCGACGATCATCGAGTACTCGATCGTGTCGTCGGCCGTGCGGGTGAAACGCTCGGTGATCTTCATCTTCTCGCTCGTGGGCGTGTTGCCGCGCGGCGAGCCGGGAATGCCGACGTTGGTCATGCCCGTCTGGCCGTTGAAGTTGGTGGTCTCGACCACGAGCGTGTTGCCGTCCCAATGACCGCGCGACTCGCCCATCCACTGCTTGATCGCGGGATCGAGCGGCGGGCGCCCGTCCACCGGAACGATCCGCGTCTCGTGGATCATCTCGAGCCGGATCACGACGTAGCCCGGCGCCTGGTGGATCTCGATGCCGTTGTTGTAGTTGAACGGGAACATCGACGGCGGCAGGCCGCGCGTGATGCACCGGTCCCAGCTGTCGAAATCCGTGGGCTTGTCGAACACCTCGCGGCTCCAACTGCTGCCCATCAGTGCGGCTTTCGCTTTGGCGGCCTCGGTGAGCTCGGGGAACTGGCCGTTCGGCGGATCGACGAGCAACGAGGTGAGACGCTGCGCCACCGCGGCCTCGGCCCAGTGGCCGGCGCCCAGCTTGTTGTCCTTGACCTCGTCGTCGGTCTTGTTGCGGCCTTCGAGCCCCTTCTCGGTCTGGTCGAACTCCTCGTCGGTCATGACGCGGCGGTCGCCGTACTTCGTGGGACGCAAGAAGGGCGTGCCGATGAGATGGGAGATCGGCCACTTGCCGCGCAGATCGGGATCGCCCCATTCCGTCCTCGGCTGTTGCCACTCGCCGGCGCCGTCCGAACCGGCGGTCGATCCCTCGCCCGATCGTTGTGTGCACGCGGCAAGCAGCGCGGCGCTTGCGACGATACCGATTGCGAGAGCTCGTAGACCCATCGTTCCGGCCTCCACGCCGTATCGCTCCGCGCCGCCGATGTGCACCCGCGGCCGGGCGCGACCACGTCGGTCAAAGGACTTCCGAGTATACGTACCGCCGAGTGCGCGCGAAAACCCGAAACCCAAGATTGGTCCAGGCCGGGTGAGGATCGGCCGGGCAAGGTGTATCGTAGCGCGGCATTCGCAAATTCACGGCGGGGGAAGCAGCACATGAGAATCGTCTATGGGGTCGTCGCCGCAGCGGTGACGTTGGCAATCGCCGGTTGCGGGCCTTCTTCGCCCGGGCCGCAATCCTCGGCCGCGGCACCGCAATCGGAGCCGAAAGCGGCGCCGGCGCAGAGCGTGGCGCCCGGCGATTGGCCGCTGATCAATCGCGACCTGAACGCGAATCGCTACTCGCCGCTCGCCGAGATCAACGCGAGCAACGTTGCGAATCTCCAGGCTTCATGGAGCTACCAGCTCGGCGGCAATTCCACGGCGGTGCCCATCGTGATCGCCGGAGTGATGTACGTGCCGAGCCGCGACCGCGTGGTGGCACTCGACGCCGACACCGGCACCGAAGTTTGGGCGTACGTATTGCCCGCTCCTCCCGCGCCGGCCACCCCGCCGGCTCCACCCGCGCAGCCCGCTGGAGCGGCGCCCGCCGGTGGCGGCGGTGCCCGCGGCGGCGGCGCTCGGGGCGGCGGCGGCCCGCGCGGCCCGGCCGGCCCCACTGCGTCGACGCGGGGCGTGAGCTATTGGGCCGGCGACGGCACGCTCGGCCCGCGCATTCTGTTCATGAGCGGCGCGAACCTGGTGGCGATCGACGCAGCCACCGGCAAGGCGGCGGCCGGCTTCGGCACCGACGGCCTGGTGAATATCGGCGTTCCCTATGGCGGCACGCCCACGGTCTTCAAGAACGTGGCCATCGTCGGCGCCGCGAGCGGCGAGGTGCCGCAGGGACCGGCCGGCAATCCGCGCGCGTTCGACGTGCGCACCGGCGCGAAGCTCTGGGAATTCCAAACCGTGCCGCAGGCGGGCCAGCCGTTCAACGACACGTGGGGCGGCGGCGCCGAGGGCCGCGCCGGCACCAACATGTGGGGCTTCGCCGCGCCGATCGACGCCGAACGCGGCATCGCGTATCTGCCGATCGCGGGTCCGGCGGCCAACTACTACGGCGGCGATCGCCCGGGCGTGAACGCGTTCGGCAACTCGATCGTCGCGGTGGACGCGCTCACGGGCAAGTACCTATGGCACTTCCAGACGGTGCATCACGATATCTGGGACACCGACATGCCGTCGGCCGGCGCGCTGTTCGACTTCGTGAAGGACGGCCAACGCTTCCCGGCGATCGGGCAGGTGGGCAAGTCGAGCTTCTTCTACGTGCTCAATCGCGAGACCGGCAAGCCGCTCATCGACGTCGAGGAGAAGCCGGTCCCGAAGGGCGACGTGCCCACCGAGTGGTACTCGCCGACGCAGCCGATCCCGGTGCGTCCGCCGCCGCTCGCGCGCGTGAGCTTCTCACCCGCGGATCTCGTCACGGCCGAAGACACCACGGCGGAGCACGCGGCCGCATGCCGCGAGTTCATGGAGAAGAGCGGCGGGTTCTACAACGCAGGTCCGTTCACGCCGTTCCTGTACCACGCGCCGAACGCGGCGCCGAAGTCCACCATCCAGTTCCCCGGCGGCACCGGCGGCGTGAACTGGGGCGGCGTGGCGGCGAACCCCACCAACGGCATGTTCTACGCGGCGTCGCATGACGGCGCGCTCGTCGGCTGGGTGCAGGACAAGGATCCGAACCAGACGTACAGCTTCGAAGCCGTGGGCTCGAAGCAGCCGTACGACCGCGCGAGCATCAACGGCGTGGGTCCGTTCTTCTCGTTCAACGCGCCGCTGTCGGGCAAGTACGACGACCGTGGCCGGCCGGTGGGCCCGAGCGCGCCGTGTCAGCGTCCGCCATGGGGCAAGCTCGTGGCGGTGAACGCGAACACCGGCGAGATCGCGTGGGAGTCCGTGCTCGGCTTGAACGAGTCGCTGCCCGAAGGCAAGCAGCTCGTCGGCAGCGCGGGCAGCGCGGGCCCCACGGTCACCGCCGGCGGCCTCGTGTTCGTGGGCTCAACGAGCGATCGCCGCTTCCGCGCGTTCGATGCATCGAACGGCAAGGAGCTCTGGACGGCGCAGCTCGACAACAACGGCAACGCGAACCCGATGAGCTATGCCGGTAAGAGCGGCAAGCAACGTGTCGCCATCATCGCGGGCGACCGCGTGATGACCTACGCACTGCCGTAGTCCTCTCACCCGCCGCCGCGCACAGCACGCGGCGGCGGGTGGTTCTTTCCTCGCGCGTGCCTGACAATCGCCTCACTGGTCGAGGGCACCAAATGCGAAACGTCGGCACCGCCTTCCTCACGGCACTCCTCGCCGCTGTTGCGCTAGCGGCGCCGCCGAGCGGCGCGCAAGAGACCGCCACGAAACCGGGCGCGCGCGCGGCGCGCGTAGGCGGCGAGCCGAACCTCAACGGCGTGTGGCAGGCGATGAACACCGCCAACTGGAATCTCGAGGCGCATTCCGCCGAGGAGATCAAGCCGTTCTGGCAGCTCGGCTCGCTCGCGGCGATTCCGGCCGGCCAGAGCGTGGTCACGTCGCCCGAGAACGGCAAGATCCCGTACTTGCCGGAAGCGCTCGCCAAGCGCGCCCAGAACCGCAAAGGCTGGCCGGAAGCGGACCCCGAGACCAAGTGCTATCTGCCCGGCATTCCGCGCGCCACCTACATGCCGTTTCCGTTCCAGATCGTTCAAGGCGGCGACGGCACCGACATCTTGTTCGCCTACGAGTACACCACCGCGAACCGCGTCGTGTTCATGAGCAACCATCAGGACCCGCCCGTGGACACGTGGATGGGCTGGTCGAACGGCCACTGGGAAGACAACACGCTCGTGATCGAGACCACGGGCTTCAACGACAGCACCTGGCTCGACCGCGCGGGCAATTACCACAGCTCGGCGCTCAAGGTCACGGAGCGGCTCACGCTCATGGATCCCGACCACATCCAGTACGAGGCCACGCTCGAGGACGAGAACGTGTACTCGGAGCCCTGGACCATCAGCATGCCGCTCTATCGGCACGTGGAGCCGAACGCGGAGATCCTCGAGTTCAAGTGCGTGCCGTTCGTCGAGGACTTGCTCTATCACGACCTGGAGCTGTCGGAATAGAAGTGCCCGAGGAGGGACTGGTTACTTTTTTCGGCGACACCGTCAACGTGGCACGCGCGTGGCCGAAAAAAGTAACCTGTCCCTAATGCGCTGACCTATCCGCCACCACCTCTTCCATCCCCACCGGCGCGGGTCCTCCGGTCGCCCAATCGAGCAACTGCACCGTGTGCACCACCGGCACGGCGGCGCTCACCGCAAGCTGCGTGATGCACCCGATGTTCCCCGTCGCAACCAGGGGCGCACCCGTTCGCGCCACGTTCGCAAGCTTCCTCTCCCGCAACCGCGTAGCGATCTCCGGCTGCAGCACGTTGTACGTACCCGCCGACCCGCAACACAGATGCCCCTCCGCGATCTCCCGAACCTCGAACCCCGCCTCGCGCAGCAGCTTGCGCGGACCCGCGTCGAGCTTCTGCCCGTGCTGCATCGAGCACGCCGAGTGGTACGCGACGGCCGGCGCGCCGCGCAGCGTGACCGGCGGCAAGCCGAGCTCGGCGAGCGCCTCCGTCACGTCGCGCGCCTTCGCGCTCACGGCCGCCGCCTTCGCCGCGAGCACCGCGTCGTCACGGAAGATGAAGCCGTAGTCCTTCACCTGCGTGCCGCAGCCCGATGCGTTGACGACGATCGCGTCGAGGCCTCGCTCGAGCTCCGCGTGGAGACGCTCGATGAGCGACGCGGCGAGTGAGTGCGACTCCCGCTCGCGCCCCAGGTGGTGCACGATCGAGCCGCAACACCCCGGCACGCTCACGACCTCGGCGCCCGCGCGAGTGAGCAGGCGGATCGTCGCGGCGTTGATCTCCGGGTCCAGCACGTTCTGCACGCAGCCCAGCAGCAACGCGACGCGCGCGCGGCGCGTGCCTTGCGCCGGAACCACGCCGGCGTGCGAAACGCTCGCCGCGTTGGCGGGCGCGCGGCGCGCCGTGAGCTCGAGCATCGCCCGCACGCGCCGCGGCAGCAGCAGCGCGAACGGCCGCGCGAGCGCGGCCAGCGCGAGCGCCGCGCGGAACCGCCCCGGAAACGGCAGCGTCCATGCAAGCAACCCTCGCAGCACGCGCTCGTGCA
This sequence comes from Gammaproteobacteria bacterium, assembly GCA_036274615.1. Taxonomy (GTDB): domain Bacteria; phylum Pseudomonadota; class Gammaproteobacteria; order Steroidobacterales; family Rariloculaceae; genus FEN-1219. Next base: position 29,439 of record DASUFK010000256.1, read on the forward strand.
GCGGCCGGCGATAGGTGCGCTCGACGTGCATGCGCGCATGGTCGATCAGGTGCTGGTAGTGCACGCCGGACGGGCACGTGGTCATGCACGCGAGGCACGACAGGCAGCGGTCCACGTGGGTGACGACCTCGGCGGTGGCCGGCCGGTCGTTCTCGAGCATCTCCTTAATTAGATAGATCCGGCCGCGCGGGCTGTCGAGCTCGTCGCCGAGCAGCACGTAGGTGGGGCACGTGGCGGTGCAGAACCCGCAGTGCACGCACTTGCGGAGGATCTGCTCGCTCGCGGCCACGCCGGGATCGGCTAGCTGCGTTGGGGAGAATCGAGTCTGCAAAACCTCACTCCATGCGGCCGGGGTTGAGCTTCGCGTGCGGATCGAACGCCTGCTTCACGCGGGCGGCGAGCGCCGCGAGCGCGGGCTCCTGCGGCGGGAACGACGGCGTCGCGCGGCGCGCGTCCGCCGGCGCCTTGAGCAGCGTGGCGTGGCCGTGACGAACCGCGGCGCGGACTCGCGCGGCGTCGACGTCGCGATAAGCGGCGACGATCAGCCCGCCGCCCCAGTCCAAGACGCAGCGCTCGGGCGCGAGCGCCGCGACGGCGGCCGGCGCTTCCGACGGCGGCACCGAAATGCGCCAGACGACTGGATGCTCCGAGAGCGCGGCAGCCGAGCCGATTTCGCGCCAAAGCGCTCGCGACTCTTCGCCGTCGATCGCGTCGACCTCGGCCGGCGC
>DASUFK010000257.1:0-12754 GCA_036274615.1 Gammaproteobacteria bacterium
TCGGGCATGGGGCGCGAGGGCGGCATCGAGGGGCTCGATCCGTACTTCGAGCTCAAGACCGTCTACTTCGCGTGAGTCGTCGCCGCCGGGATCCCCGGCGGCAACTCACCGTCTGCATACGACCGGCGGCAAGGTGCGCAAATGTGCGCCTTTCCGCAGGTTTCCGCGCGTGGCTTTAAGCGCGCGGCAGCGGACTATAATTCCCACCCATGATCGCTCGGGCTGAACGGGTCGCACGAGGCCGCGCAGCGCGACGAGCGCGGCGCCGAGGCGGACGAATGCTATATCTTCGGGCCGGAGCCTCGTTCGAAGCGCCGTCCGGACCTGGCGATCGAGGTCGTCGTGACGTCGGGCGGCATCGACAAGCTCGACGTGTATCGCAAGCTCGGCGTAGGCGAGGTGTGGTATTGGCGTAGCGGCAGCATCCAAGCCTACGTGCGGCGCGGCGTGAGCTACGAAGCCGTGACCTCGAGCGAGGCGCTGCCCGGCATCGATCTCGAGCAGCTCGCGAGCTTTCTGGATCGGCCCACGGCCAGCGCCGCGATCCGCGAGTATCGGGAAGCGCTGCGGTCGCGGTCGGCTACGTAGAGCGCGATTCCAAGCTCCCGCGGCGATCAAAGCGGCACCGCTCACTCAACCGCCTCGCGTGCGCAGCGGCACGATCTAGGGTAGTGTCGCAGGCGGGCTCGCGCTCGGCGTGGCTCGAGCCCGATCCCTGGGCCGTACAACGGCGCGACATCGCCGAGTGCGGCTCTTCGACTGTCTCGGCAAAGGAGTTTGCCGCGAATGCGAACATGGGTAACGAGGGCGGCGGGCGCGGCGGCCGCGCTGCTGCTCGGCGCTTGCTCGCCGACCGAGGAGGGCGAGCAGGAAGAGCAAGTCATTCCCGCCGTCGAAGGCGTTCAGGTCAGAACCGGCACGCTGCCGCTCGAGGAGCGGCTCGCGGGCTCCGTCGTCGCTCGTAATCAAACCGAGATCTTCGCCGAGGTGTCCGGGCGCATCGTCGAGGTGCTCGCGAACGACGGCGACCGCGTGACAGCCGGCGCCCCGCTCGTGCGGCTTCGCGCGACCGAGTTCGAAGAGCAGCTCCGGCAGGCGGAGGCCGGCCTCAGCGTTGCCGAGGCGCGCGTGAAACAGGCCGAGGCCAACGACACGCGCGCACGGGCGGCTCTCAAACGCATGGAGACTATCGTCGAGCGCAACCTCGGCAGCGCGGCCGAGCTCGAGGGCGCGCAAGCCGCGGCCGCGTCGGCGGAAGCCGAGCTGCTGTTGATGCGGGCCGAACGGCTCCAGGCCGCGTCGCTCGTCGAAGAACGGCGCAGCGCACTCGGCAAGACCACAGTGCGCGCACCGATCACGGGCGTGGTCGGCGGACGCAACGCGGAAGTCGGTCAGCTCGCGACCGGGAGCTCGCCGCTGTTCGTGATCGGCGATCCGAACGCGGTGCGCGTCACGATCACCCTCACCCAAAGCATGCTCGGCTACATCGAGACCGGGACGGCGGCGAACGTGTACAGCGGCGCGCAGGATCCGCCGATCGCAGCGAAGGTCTCGCGGATCTCGCCCTTCCTGCACCCCGTCACGCGCACCACCAACGCCGAGATCGACGTCGACGAGCAGGGCTCGCTGCTGCGCCCCGGCATGTTCGTAACCGTGGACGTGCTCTACGGCCAGAGCGAGGTGGGGGTGCTCGTGCCGAACAACGCGATCTACCACGATCCGCGCGACGGACGCGAGGGCATCTGGCTCGCGTCGGTGGAGGAGGCGCTGCGGCCGCTCGAGCCCGGCTCGGGCGCCGACGTGCCGCGCTCGGAGCTCGATCCGTCCGGCCCGGTGACCGTCGCGTTCGTGCCCGTGCGCGTCGTCGCGCGCGGCCGGCTCGTGACGGCGGTGGAGGGGCTCGCCGCGGACGACTGGGTAGTCACCGTCGGCCACGAGCTGCTCGCGAACAACGACAGCGGCAAAGCCATCGTCCAGCCGACGCCGTGGGAGCACATCTTGCGCCTGCAGCAGATGCAGACGCGCGATCTGTTCGACGTCATCCGCCGCAAGCAAGAGCTCGCCGGTGGGGCGCTGAACTAGCCGGGGCACGATGTCGATCACCGCGGTCTCGGTTCATCGCCCCATCGCCACCACGATGGCGTGTCTCATCGTGATCGTGCTCGGCCTCATCAGCTTCCGCTTTCTCCCCGTCGATCTCTTGCCGCCGATCGAGTTCCCGCAACTCAACATCAACGCGCGCTACGGCAACGTCGGCCCCGAGGAGATGGAGCTCATCATCACGGAGCGCCTCGAGAACGCGGTGGCCGGTGTGCCGAACCTCGAGCAGGTATTCTCGTACTCCGGCGAAGGCAACTCGAACCTCAACCTTCGCTTCGCCGAAGGCACGAACTTGGACGAGGCCGCGAACGACGTGCGCGCGGCGCTCGACCGCGTGCGCGGCAGCCTGCCCGACGAGGTGGACGCGCCCCAGATCGGCAAGTTCGACCCGAATCAGCAGCCGATCGTGGTTCTCGGCGCGAGCTCGAACCGGCCGCTCGTCGAGCTCACGACAGTGTTGCAAGAGGAGCTGATGCGCCGCTTTCAGCAGATCCCGGGCGTCGGCTCGATCGAGATCTGGGGCGGCGTGTATCGCGAGGTGAACGTCGATTTGCTGCGCGATCGCCTGATCGCGAGCGAGCTCACGGCCGGCGAGGTCGTGGCGGCGATCAGTCGAGAGAACGTGAACGTCCCGGCGGGCAACGTGCGTGACGGTCTGCGCGACCTTTACGTCCGCACGCTCGGCGAGTACACCGACGTGCAGCAGATCGCGGACACCGTCGTGAAGGTGGTCGACGGCAGCCCGATCCGTGTCAAGGACGTGGCGGAAGTCGAGCTCGGCTATCGCGACATCGGCCGCTACGTCGAGATCGCCGGCCTGCCTACGATCCGCATGGGTATCCGCAAGCAGACCGGCGCGAACACCGTGGAGGTGGCGCGACGGATCCGCGAGGAGATGGGGCGAATCAACGAGACGCGCTCCGATCTGCAGATGCAAGTGATCCAGGACCAGAGCACGTACATCCAGGCTTCGATCGACAACGTGCGCAACTCCGCGATCTGGGGCGGCATTCTTTCGATCGTCGTGCTGTTCGCTTTCTTGCGCAGCGGGTCCGCCACCTGGGTGATCTCCGTTTCGATCCCGATCTCGATCGTCGCGACCTACGCGCTGATCTATTTCTCCGGGCTCACCCTCAACCAGATGACCTTCGGCGGCATCGCCCTCGGCATCGGCATCATCGTCGATTCCTCGATCGTGGTGATCGAGAACATCGTGCGGCAGCGTCAGCGCGGCAACGCACCTATCCCGAGCGCGCTCGAGGGCACACGCCAGGTGGCCGGGGCGGTGATCGCGTCCTCGCTCACGATCTGCATCATCTTTCTGCCCGTCTGGTTCATGCGCTCGACCACCGCGGCGCTCTTCAAGGAGCTCGCGATCGTCGTCGTGTTCTCGCTGCTCTGCTCGCTGGTCGTGGCGCTCACGTTCGTGCCGATGCTCGCGAGCCGGTATCTCAAGGTGAAGCCGCCTCCGCGGCCCGGGCGCCGCGACATCTTCGCCGAGATGGATGCTTGGTATGCCCGAGTGATCGACCGTGCGCTCCACCATCGCGCTGCGGTGGTATGGACTTCCGCGGGGCTGTTCGTGGTGTCGCTGTTCCTCGTGCGCTTCGTGCCGTTCGAGCTCGCGCCGCAAGCCGACGGCGAGAACATCCAAGTGGGCATGCGCATGGACGACGGCACCAACATCGCCGTGATGTACGAGTACGCTCAGCTGCTCGACGCCGGGGTGCGGTCGGTTGTCGACCCGAAGGACGTGGTCTTCATGACGAAGGACGTGCGCAACAACCGTGCGAACGTCGACCTCACGCTCAAGCCGACGCACGAGCGCAGCATGACCAGCGCCGAGATCGCGGATCACATCCGCGACGAGATCGAGCACACGATCCCCGGCGCGAACATCTGGGTGAACGCCCAGTCCGGGATCGGCATCCTACGGCAGCTGTTCCAGCGCGGCGGGGAGAGCACGTCGCTCGAGCTCGAGTTGCGCGGGCACGATCTCGAACGCGCGGAAGCGATCATGACCGAGATGGTGCGGCGCATCGAGGGCGTCGACGGCGTCAGCGACGTCGAGGCGAGCAACCGCGAACGCCGCCCCGAGCGCAACATCGTGTTCGACCGCGAGCGGATCTCGCAGCTCGGTATCGGCGTGCAGGACATCGCAACGGCGATCCAGACGAGCGTGGGCGGCCGCCGTGCCGGCGTCTACCGCACCGGCGGCAACGAGATCGACATCAACGTGCGCCTGCGGCCCGAGGACCGGCGCTCCACGCTCGACCTCCAGAACATCGCGGTGCGCACGTCGGCGGGCATCCTGCCGGTATCGGCGATGATTCGGCAGGAAGACGGCCGCGGGCCGGTCTCGATCAACCGCGTGGACGGTCAGCGGGTGAGCTACGTCAGCGCCAACCTCGAGGAGGGCGTGGCGCTCGGGGAGGCGGTTGGCCGGATTCGGGCCGCGCTCGCCGACCTGCCGCTGCCCGACGGTTTCAACGTGTATTTCGGCGGCGAGTACGAAGAACAGCAGCAAGCACAGCGCGACTTCCTGCTCGCGATCCTCATGGCGATCGTGCTGATCTACATGGTGATGGCCGCGCAGTTCGAGCGCTTCGTGGACCCGCTGATCGTGATGGCCGCCGTGCCCGTGGCCGCGGTCGGCATCGTGCCCACGATGTTGCTGACCGGGACCACCTTCAACCTCCAGAGCCTCATGGGCGTGGTGATGCTCGTGGGCATCGTGGTGAACAACTCGATCGTGCTGGTCGACTGCATCAATCTGCTGCGCCGCGAGGAAGGTATGGGAGTGCGCGAAGCCGTGATCGAGGCCGGCAGGCTACGGCTCCAGCCGATCTTGATGACCACTGTCACGACCATCCTCGGACTGCTGCCGCTGTCGTTCACTTTCGGCGCCGGCTCGGAGCTCCAAGCCGCCCTTGCGCGCGTAGTGATGGGCGGCCTCACGGCGTCGACGATCATCACGCTCGTGCTGATCCCGGTGATCTACGTGATGGTGGCCGAGCTCGCGGCGCGGCGAGCGGAGCGCCGCGGGCTAGCGGGCCAAGCGGGGGGCGTCAGACCCGCCCGAGCGTAACTACACGAGGGGCGACGCCGCCATCCACCCGCCCGCGACGATCAGCGCCGCGCCGCTGAGCCGGTTTCCTTGCACGCCGAGCGGCGCGACTTTCTCCGCGAGCACGAACACCGTGATCGCCGCGATGCAGAGCAGGCTCATCACGCCGCCCACGAATAGCAGCAGCATCAGTGCCCAGCAGCAGCCCACGCAGTAGAGGCCGTGCGCGAGTCCGAGACGCCACGCGCCCGACGGGCCGGCACGCCAGTGCTCGGTGAGAAAAGCCGCGGGCGAACGGCACGACGCGAGACACGACTGCTTGAGCGGCGTGAGCTGGTAGAGCCCGGCGGCGACCAGGAGCGCGCCGCCGAAGACCGGTCGCGTGATCTCCATCATCGGCGAAACCAGCGTGAGCGCCGTGAGCGCGCTCTGCACGAGCGTGGCCGCGAGGCTGAACGCAGCCCACACGGCCAGATAGCCCGCGGCGAACACGTAGGCGCGAGCCGCGGCGTCGTGCCCATCGTCGCTGCGCCGCACCACGGCCGTGTAAATCAGGATCGCGGGCGCGGCGGACGGCACCATCATGCCCACCATCATCGCGAGCCACATCGCGAACAGCAGCGCGTGGTGCGCGAGCCCGCGGTCGGCCGCCATCATCCACGCCGACGGGCCCGACATCGAGCCGTACATGTCGAGCGCCATCGGCACGATCCACGCCCACGAGAGCAGCACGGCGACCGCGAGCGCGCCGCCCACGAGCCATCGATCGCGGACGAGCGCCGACTCGAGCGCGCTGCGCGTGGTCACGAGACCGGGAGAGTTAGTGCACGACGCCGCGCGTGGTCCAGTGGACGCGCGCGAGATGGGCGTGCGTGTTGTCGAACAGGAGCTCGATCGGGCCGCCCGCGGTTTTCGCCTTGCCCGCGGTGAACTCCGCCTCGATGAACTCGAAGCCCTTGGGGATGTTCACGCGTACGCGATGTGGGTCGCCGGTGACGGGATTGGTGATCGGGCTCGATGTGCTGTCGATCAGGCCCGGCACCGCTACCTTCGCGGTACCGTTGGCGACGTCGATCGCGAGATCGATGCGCTTGTAGAGCGTGGGAAGATTGTTCGACACCATCGCGGCGAACACGTTGAAGATCAGCGCCCCGGGCTCGGTCTCGCGGCCGTGGGCGATAGCGTCGAGCGCCGCGCGCTGTTTCGCGTCGGCGCGCTCATCGACGATCGCCTGGAGCGTGCCGTTGCCCAAGTGAATCGGGCCGGGCCACATGGCGAGCACGCCCCAGCGTAGGCCGTCGAGCCGCACGTCGCCGAAGCGTCCTTCGTCGATCTGAAAGAACCCGTGCGCGCGGCAGTGGCCGTGCGTGGGCAGCGCGTTGAATTGGCACGGACAGCCCACCGCGCAATTGCAGTTGCCGAACTCCGTGCCCTTCATGTACCAGTCGACGAGCGCCATCGGAATGCCCTCTTGAATGCGCGGAGCTTACACCGCGCCGGGGCACGAGTGCACACCGCCGCCAGCCGGCGTGACGAACAGCGCCGTTGCTCGGGCGAGCGAGCCCGTGCCACGATGACGCGCATTTCGAGAGTGCCTCATGGACGTCATCGGCCTGGTTCTGTTCATGCTCGCCACTGTCGTGCTGAGCGGCATCCTGGTGAGGACTTTGCCCCTCGCAGTGCCCACGCCGTTGCTGCAGATCGCGCTCGGCGCCGTGATCGCGGCCGTGTCGCCGTTCAAGGTGCCGCTCGATCCCGACATATTCTTCCTGCTGTTCTTGCCCCCGCTCCTGTTCCTCGATGGCTGGCGCATCCCGAAGGAAGGGCTGCTGCGCGACCGCGGGATGATTCTCGCCCTCGCGTTCGGGCTCGTGTTCGTCACGGTGCTCGGCATGGGCCTGTTCATCCACTGGCTGATCCCGGCGATGCCGTACGCCGTGGCCTTTGCGCTCGCGGCGATCGTCTCGCCGACCGATCCGGTGGCGGTGTCCGCGATCACTTCTCGCGTGCCGATGCCGAAGCGGGTGATGCACATGCTCGAGGGCGAGTCGCTGCTCAACGACGCGTCGGGTCTCGTCTGTTTCAGGTTCGCGGTTGCCGCCGCCTTGACGGGCACGTTCTCGCTGCCGTCCGCGAGCGTCGCCTTCGTACAGCTCGCGGCGGTGGGAGTGGCGCTCGGCGGAGGGCTCAGCTACGCGGCGATCTGGGGAAAGAACTGGATCAGCCGCCGATTCGGCGAGGAGAGCGGCTCGCAGGTGGTGATCACCCTGCTGATTCCGTTCGCCGCGTACGAGGCGGCGGAGCACTTCGGCGGCTCGGGAATTCTCGCCGCCGTGGCCGCCGGCGTCACGATGAGCTATGCCGAGCTGGCCGGCGGCTCGATGGCGAGCACGCGCATGCAGCGCACCGCGGTGTGGGACACCGTGCAGTTCGCGCTGAACGGCATCATGTTCGTGCTGCTCGGCGAGCAGCTGCCGGCGATCTTCGCGAGCGCGGTTCGAGTGGTGCAAGAGTCGGATCACGTGAACCCGTGGTGGCTGGCCGTCTACGGGCTGGCGATCAACTTCGGTCTCGCGGTTCTGCGCTTCGTGTGGGTGTGGTTGTCGATGAAGGGCGCGGCGATCGTGGCGCGGCGGCGCGGCGAGCCGCCGCACGAGCCCACACCGCAACTCGTGGCCGCGATGTCGGTGGCGGGTGCGCGCGGCGCGATCACGCTCGCGGGCGTTCTCACGCTGCCGTTGACGCTGGCCGACGGCACACCGTTCCCGGCGCGCGATCTCACGATCTTTCTCGCCGCGGGCGTGATCATCCTGTCGCTCACCGCCGCGAATCTGGCGTTGCCGCGCCTGCTCGCGGGGCTCGCGGCGCCGAGCGAGTCCGCTTCCGATGCGGAGCTCGATCAGGCCCGCCGCGCGGCGGCCGAAGCCGCCATCCGCGCCGTCGAGGAGTCGCTCCACGAGATGGCGCGCGGCCACAGCGACGCGGACTACTACGCCGAGGCGGCCGCGCGCGTGATGGACCGCTACCGGCGCCGCGTGGAGGGTCATGCCATGGGCGAAAACGCAACGCGGATCCGGCAGATCGACCGGATCGAGCGGCGGCTCAGGCTCGCGGGCCTGCGCGCGGAGCGCGACACGATCTATGCGCTCGCGCGCGCCCAGCAGATCTCCGACGCGAGCTCGCGCAAGCTCGTGCGCGAGGTGGACCTCGTGGAAGAGCGATTCCGTTGAGAATGGCGCTCTGAAGCCCGTAGACCTATTTCGCGAGGTGCGCGGCCAGGAAGTCGCCGAGCCGCGTCAACAAGTCGACTCGATCTGCTCGGAAGTCGTGCTCGGCGTACTCGTATTCGACGAGCTCGCAGTCCCTACCCGCCCGTTGCAGTGACTTTGCGAGGTCGGCGGATTGCTTTGGGAGCACGTCGCCGTCTCGTTTCCCATGAAACAGTAGCACGGGCACCTTGATCTCGCTGGCCCGCTTTAGCGGCGAGCCGGCATCGAGCTCCGTTCCGTCCGTGCCGACGAATGCGCGTTCCGCGGCCCCGCCGACGTAGCCCCGGTACGTCGAACCGTACGTCCGGGGGTCGGTGACGCCCGCGATGCTGACGACGCAGCGGTACAGAGCGGCATCCTCGACCGCGCTCAGCAGCGCTGCGTACCCGCCGTAGCCCCAACCCACGATGCAGATTCGCTTGGGATCGGCCAAGCCGGCGCGCGCGAGATATTCGGTTCCGGCTGCGACGTCGCCGATAGCGCGACGCCAGTCGCGATAGCCGCCCTGGCCGCTCCAGGCGACGCCGTAACCCGACGATCCGCGGTAGTTGCTCTGCAGCACGACGTAGCCGCTCGCGGCCAGGTATTGAGCGAGAAAGTCGAATCGCAAATAGTCCCGGTCGTCTGGGCCGTCGTGCGGCAGCACGACGGCGGGAGGAAGCTGCGTTCCCCGGCTGCTGGGCATCGTCAGATAGGCGGGAACTCGCGTGCCATCGCGTGCAGCGTAGGAAACTTCGCGCACGGGCGCGAGGTCGAGACCGGCAAGATGGGAACGCGCCGGGAACAGCTCCAGCAGAGCATCGCGCTCGCTGTCGAATCGGTAATAGGTGCCTGGGTCGTCGGCAGCCTCGACGAGAACCAGGTAATAACGCCGGTTCCAGTCTTCGTCGAGAATGGTAACGGTCTTGCCTTCGAACCGCGTTTGCAGGGCCGCGTGGATCTTTCCCACGCGCTCGTCCAAGAATTCGAAGCGCATGCGGTCGTCGAGGTAGGTGACGGACACCGGGCGCCGAGATTTGCCGAGCAACTGCACGTCTTCTACGTCCACGCTTTCGTGCGCGTAGATCAGGCGTTGCGCCCGGTTGTGGTCGAGATCGAGCGTGAACAGCGCGAGGCGGCCTGCGTTCCGGTCGAAGAACAGTAGCTCGTTGCCCTGCTCGTTGAAGCCGACGGGCGCGAAGGCGTCGTCGGTATCGACCACCGCATTCTCGTGGAGGGACGTCCACAAAGCATTGACTGTGTCGCGCACGAACCAGCGCTGCTCGCCGCCGTAAATGCGCAGGTACAAACGCGGGTTGCCGTCAGCGTCTGTCTTCCAGTTGAAGGCCTGAATCGGGCCAGAAAGCAGGTCGTCGGTGCGGTCCCGGTCGTATACGTTGCGCCGCGAAAGAACGCTCCCGAGGCCGTTTGGGTTGCCCACGCTCACGAGCACGTGGTCCGGAACGTTCGGCAGCCAATCGACGACGCGGGATCCTGCTAGCCGCATGATGTTGGCGCCGTCATCGTCGACGGCGACCAGCTGGGTGGCGCCGCCGAGCCTGCGCACTCCGCAGATTAGACGCGAGTCGTTCGCCCAGCCACACCACTGCACGTCATTGGGATCACGCGAATCGCGATTGCCAACGAGAATCGGTGCGGCTTCGCCCCTCGGTAAGCGCACGACGCGGGCCATCGAGACGCCGCTCGCGTGCATTTCTACGAGGGACAATTGCGTGCCGTCTGGCGATAGTCGAACCCCCCAGATCGGGTAGGAGCCGAACGCCGCAGCGAGGCGGTTCGAATCGGCACTCTCCGCTTTATCGGCGACGGCTGCCGCCGCGACCCATAGCACGACGATCGATATTAGGACGGGGCTGCGCATGCGAGCTCCGGTTTGGCGCCGTAAGGACCCTAGACCAAAAGCACTCCGCTTTCAAAGGTGGGCGACCGTTGCCAGCGACCGCGTCATCCCCCAATCTTCGCTGCGTACAATCGAGCGGCATCCGGAGGGAACGATGAACGCGCAAGCTTCGGCGGTTACCGACGAGCTCATGACCGGCGAGGAGTACCTCGCGAGCCTGCGCGACGGCCGCGAGGTGTACCTATACGGCGAGCGCATCGCCGACGTGACGACGCATCCTGCGTTTCGCAACTCGGCGCGCTCGATCGCGCGGCTCTACGACGCGCTGCATGACCCGGCCGCGCGCGACGCGCTCACCACCGTGGATCGCCTCGGCATCCGAACGCACCGCTTCTTCGCGCCGAGCTGGACGTCGGCCGAGCTGCTCGCCGCGCGCGAGGCGATCGCGCACTGGTCGCGGCTCACCTACGGCTTCATGGGCCGCACGCCGGACTACAAGGCCGCGTTCATGGCCACGCTCGGCGCGAACCCGGAGTTCTACGCGCCGTACGACGAGAATGCGCGAAGCTGGTATCGGCGCTTTGCGTCGAAGGCGCTGTTCCTGAACCACGTGCTCGTGAATCCGCCGGTGGACCGCAACAAGCCCGTGCATGAGGTCGCCGACGTGTATCTGCACGTGGTGCGCGAGACCGACGCGGGCGCCGTCGTGAGCGGCGCCAAGATGCTCGCCACGGGCTCCGCGCTCACGCACGCCACGTTCGTGGCGCAGAACAGCTCCGTGAGCCTCGAGGCGGGCAAGGCCGAGGACTACGCGCTCGTCTTCATCGCCCCGGTCGACACGCCCGGCAGCCGCCTCTTGTGCCGCGCGTCGTACGAGCAGAACGCGCACAGCCCCTTCGACCATCCGCTCTCGAGCCGCTTCGACGAGAACGACGCCGTGCTCGTGTTCGACGAGGCGTTCATCCCGTGGGAGAACTTCCTCGTGTATCGCGACGTGGAGCGCGCCAACGCGTTCTATCCCGCGTCGGGGTTCTTCAATCGCTACAACTTGCAGTCCGGCACTCGGCTCGCGGTGAAGCTCGACTTCATGGCGGGGCTGCTCGCGCGGGGCCTCGAGATGAACGGCACGAGCGAGTTCCGCGGCGTGCAGGCGGCGCTCGGCGAGGTGATCGCCCGGCGCACGCTGCTCTGGACGATGACGACGGCGATGGCGGCCGAGCCGCAGCCGGGCCCCGGCGGCTCGGTGATTCCGCGCGCCGACTACGCCGCGGCCGTGCGCATGTTCTCCACGTCGTCGTGGCCGGCCGTGAAGGAGATCTTCGAGAACGTGCTCGGCGGCGCGCCGATCGTGGCGCCGTCGGGGCGCGAGGATCTGCTCAGTCCGACGCTCCGCCCGCTCATCGACCGCTACTATCGCGGCACCGGCGCGTCCGCTCTCGACCGCGTCAAGCTCTACAAGCTCGTGTGGGATGCGATCGGCACGGAGTTCGGCGGACGTCACGAGCTCTACGAGCGCAACTACGCCGGCAACCACGAGCAGATCCGCATGGACGCGCTCAAGTTCGCGCGCCGTTCCGGCACTCTCGATCGCTGCCTCGAGCTCGTGGACCGGTGTCTCGCGGACTACGATCTCGACGGGTGGACCGGCGACACCTGGGGCCCTTGAGCCGAAAGCTCGCCCGACAAAGGCTCCTTTACCACGGGCACACCGTGGTGCGTATCCTTGGTGTATGGCGCGCACAAACATCGATATAGACGAAAAAGCCTGCGCGGCGGTCATGCGCAAGTACCGGCTCAGAACCAAGAGGGAGGCGATCAACTTCGCTTTGCGTGCCCTCGCCGCTGAGCCGCTCACGGTGGATTCTGCCCGCCAATTGCGGGGCTCCGGTTGGAGCGGCGATCTCGAGACGATGCGCACCGATCGAGTGTCTTGATACTCATCGATACTTCCGCCTGGGTGGAGTCTCTGCGCGACACCGGATCGCCCGTGTGCCAACGGGTCGACGATCTGCTCGATGCGCGCATCGCGACCTGCGATGCCGTCAGAATGGAAGTTCTAGCTGGCGCTCGCGACCAGGAGCACCTGCAGCAGCTGCGGCGCCTCTTGCTCGCGGGCGACGTTGTTGCCGACGGAGTCCATCGACCTCGACGCAGCGGCTATGCTCTATCGGAGCTGCCGCAGTCAAGGCAGAACGGTGCGCAAGCTCATGGACTGTCTCATAGCCGCCGTCGCGTTGCGGGCCGGCGTGTCCGTGCTGCACGCCGATCAAGACTTCACGACGATCGCCGCCGTCACTAGGCTCGAGATCGACGTCTATCGGTAGCGCCCGGCAGCGCGGGCAGCGCAGGTCGGCCGGCCCTGCGTCCTAGCCGATGAGCCACTGTGCACGCTGTCAGTGCGCCGGCACCTTCGTGCCGCAGAGGATCTCCCACTGGATCGCGAGCGACTCGCCGCTGTTCGGCTGGTTCGCCACGTCG
>DASUFK010000258.1:0-22280 GCA_036274615.1 Gammaproteobacteria bacterium
GGGCAAGCCGCCGATCCGCGGCGCGCCCAATGCGCGCTTGCCGCCGCCGTCGGCGCCGTGACACAGAAGACAGGCGGCGATCGCACCCGTCGCGGAATGCTCCGTGCCCGGTGCCGCGCCCTTTTCCGCGGCGGCGTGACGGTCGATGTATTCGCGTGCCGGCAAGCTCGGCGTCTGTCTCGCAACCTCCGGGCCGGGCGGCATCCATCTGCTCACCGGGCTCTACGACGCGAAGCTCGATCAAGCGCCGGTGCTCGCGATCACCGGCATGCAGTTCCACGACCTCATCGAGACGTTCACTCAACAGGACGTGAACCTCACTCGCACCTTCGACGACGTGGCCGTGTTCAACGCGCACGTGACCGACGCCGCCCACATGGAGAACCTCGCCGGGCTCGCCTGCCGCTCGGCGCTCGCCTCCCGCGGCGTCGCCCACCTGTCGATCGCGAGCGACATGCAGGAGCAGCCGCTCGAGGACGCGGAGCGGTCGCGGCGCAACCGTCCCGGGCACACGCCGAATCGCTGGTTCCACGGCAGCGGCCGGCCGGACGACGCGCAGCTCGACGCGGCCGTCGAGATCCTCGACAGCGCGTCGAACGTGGCGATCCTCGCGGGGCGCGGCGCGATCGGCGCTCGCGACGAGCTCGAGCGCTCCGCCGAGCTGCTCGCCGCGCCGGTGGCGAAGGCGCTGCTCGGCAAGGCCGTGCTGCCCGACGATCATCCGTACACCACGGGCTGCATCGGCATCCTGGGCACGCTGCCGTCCCAGGAAGCGCTGGAGAGGTGCGACGCGCTGCTGACCGTGGGCTCGACGTTTCCGTACCTCGAGTACTACCCGAAGCCGCATCAGGCCAAGTGCGTGCAGATCGATCTCGATCCGCAGCGCATCGGCTTGCGGTACCCCGTGGACGCGGGGCTCGTGGGCGACGCGGCGATCTCGCTCAAGCTGCTGAACGACCGCTTGCGCCGCAAGCCGGAACGCTCGTTCATCGACCAGGCGCGCGCAGGCATGCGCCGCTGGCGCGCGATGATGCGCGACGCCGAGGGCAAGTCCGGCGTGCCGCTCAAGCCCGAGCGCGTGGTGCGGGCGTTCGGCGAACGGCTACCCGACGACGCGATCCTCGCGGCCGACTCCGGCCAGAACACCGAGCTCGCGGCGCGGCACGTGGACATGAAGCTCGGGCAGGAGTTCGCGGTCTCGGGCGCGCTCGCGTCGATGGCCTGCGGCGTGCCTTACGCGATCGCCGCAGGCATCGCGTTCCCGGGCCGCCCGCTGTTCGCGATCATCGGCGACGGCGGCTTCGCGATGCAGCTCGGCGAGTTCTCCACGGCCGTGCGTCACGAGCTGCCGCTCAAGGTGCTCGTGATCAAGAACGGCATGCTGAACCAGATCGCGTGGGAGCAGATGATGTTCCTCGGCCACCCGCAGTTCGCCTGCGAGCTGCAGCCGATCGACTTCGCGCTCGCCGCTCGGGCGATGGGCGCGCGCGGCTACACGATCACGACACCCGACGAGATCGACGACGCGCTCGACGCGGCGTTCGCCGATCGCGGCCCCGTGGTGATCGAGGCCGTCGTCGACGCCTACGAGCCGATGATGCCGCCGCGCATGCCGGACGAGTACCGCAAGAACATGCGCCGCGCGCTGCCCGACACGCCGAGGAGCCGCTCAAGACGATGCTCGCCGGAAAATAGGGACATGTTACTTTTTCGCGCTCACGCGTAACGAGCCCGGCGCTGCGCCAGGCGCGCGAAAAATAACATGTCCCTATTTTCCGGCAACGCGCGATGAACGCTCGGCGCGGGCGAGAGAGACCGCCGGCAGGTCCCGCGCCACTTGGTCCCAAGTGAACCGCCAGCGCCAGTTGCCGGTGACGGTCCCCGGCGAGTTCATGCGCGCGCCGGCGCCGAGCCCGAGCAAGTCCTGGAGCGGGATCACGGCGAGCTGCGCCGGCGCGTCGTACGCCGCATCGATGAGGAAGTCGGGGACCTTCACATCGCCCGTGAGGCCGAGCATCCGCCGCGCCGTCGCACGCGCGCCGTCGTCGAGCCCGGACCACCAGCCCACCGTCGTGTCGTTGTCGTGCGTGCCCGTGTAAACCACCGAGTTCTCGAGCTGGTTCTGCGGCAGGTGCGGGTTCTTCGGATCGCCGTCGAACGCGAACTGCAGCACCGCCATGCCCGGCAGCTCGAACCGATCACGCAGCGCGCGCACGGCGTCGGTGATGAGCCCCAAGTCCTCGGCCACGAGCGGGATCGCGCCGAACCGCGCGCGCAGCGCGCCGAGCAGCTCCGCGCCGCGGCCGGGCCGCCACTCGCCCTCGCGCGCGGTGAGCGCGCCCGCGCGCACCGCCCAATACGACTCGAGCGCACGGAAGTGGTCGATGCGGATCAGGTCGAAGCGGTGCAGCTGGGCCTCGAAGCGCGCGAGCCACCAGTCGAAGCCGTGCCGCTCGAGCGCGTCCCAGTCGTAGAGCGGGTTGCCCCAGAGCTGGCCGTCGGCGTTGAAGTAGTCGGGCGGCACGCCGGCCACCGCGAGCGGCTTGGCCGTAGCGTCGAGCGCGAACACGTCGCGCTCCCACCAGACCTCGACGCTGTTCAGGTCCACGTAGAACGGCAGATCGCCGAAGAGATATACCCCGCGGTCGTTCGCATACCGCTTGAGCGCCGTCCACTGGAGGTCGAACAAGTACTGCTCGAACAGGATCGCGCGGAACTGCTCGTGCTCTTCCGCGAGGAACTCGAACAACGCCGACGACTGCCGGCCGCGGAACGGCTCGGGCCAGTCCCACCAGGGCGCCTGCTCGAATCGCGCCGCGCAGAGCTCGAACAAGCCGTAAGGCTTGAGCCAGCGCCGCTGCTCGCGCACGAATCGCGCGAACCCGGCCCATTGCGCGCGCGACGCGCGTCCCGCGAACGAGGCGAACACGGCGTCGCGCGCGACGCCGAGCGCGCCCGTGTCGAGCCCGCGCGGCAGCGCGCGCAGCGTGCCCAAGTGCTCGGCATCGAGGAGCCGCGGGTCGCCGGCGTAGGCCGAGCGCAGACGATAGGGCGAGCCCACGTCGTCGGCGGGACCGAGCGGCAACGTCTGCCACACGCTGAAGCCGCCGGCCGCCAGCCAGTCGACGAACCGCCAGGCCTCGGCGCCGAGGGTGCCGTGGCTCCTCGGGCCGGGCAGCGACGTGGGATGGAGCAGCACGCCGGCGCGGCGCGCGGCGAGCACGGGGTTCATCCTTGACCGTGATGGCGCCTGAGCGCGGCGAGCATGTTGCGCGTGACGAGCACGACACCGTTCTCGGTGACGTGGAAGTGCTGGCGATCGGCGTTGCGGTCGCGGCCGATGACGGTGCCGTGCGGGATCACGCAGCCTTCGTCGATGATGGCGTTCGAGATGTAACAGCTGCGCCCGATCTCGACGTGCGGCAGCACTACCGAGCGGCGTATCTCGGTGCCCTCGTCTACCATCACGCTCGAGAACAGCAACGACTCGCGCACGATGGCGCCCGACACGATGCAACCCCCGGCGATCATCGAGTTGATCGCGAGACCGCGCCGGCGCTCCTCGTCCAAGATGAACTTGGCGCCCGGCACCTGTTGCTGGTAAGTCCAGATCGGCCATTCCTCGTCGTAGAGGTTGAGCTCGGGGCTCACGTAGATGAGCTCCATGTTGGCGGCGTAGTACGCGTCGACGGTACCCACGTCGCGCCAGTAGCGCTGCGCCTTCGTCTCCACGTCCTCGAACGGATAGGCGAACACCCGCCGCGTGGCCACGGCCTCCGGGATGATGTTGCGGCCGAAGTCGTGCTTGCTGCCGCCGTCGGCCGCGTCGCGCTCGAGTGTGGCGCGCAGGAACTCGGGATCGATCACGTAGATACCCATCGACGCGAGCACGATGCCGTCGCGGCCCAGCATCGGCTTGGGATCCTTCGGCTTCTCGTCGAAGCTCACCACGCGGTGGTCCGGGCCCAGATTCATCACGCCGAACTCGTGCGCCTGCGACAGCGGCACCTGCACGCCGCCGATCGTGATGTCCGCCCCGCTCTCCTTGTGGAACGCGAGCAGCGGGCCGTAGTCCATCTTGTAGACGTGGTCACCCGCCAGGATCAGCACCGTTTCGGGGCGGTGCTGGTGGATGATGTCCAAATTTTGGAAAACGGCGTCGGCCGTGCCGCGGTACCAGATTTCGCCGAGCTGCTGCTGCGCCGGCACGATGTCGATGAACTCGCCGAGCTCGCCGTGGAGATAGCCCCAGCCGCGCTGCACATGCTGAATCAGCGAGTGCGCCTTATACTGGGTCAAGATGAAGATCTGCCGAATACCGGAGTTCACGCAGTTGGACAGCGAGAAGTCGATGATTCGGTACTTGCCGCCGAACGGCGTGGCGGGCTTCGCTCGATTGTCCGTGAGCTGCATGAGCCGCTGCCCGCGTCCCCCGGCCATCACGACAGCAACGGTGCTGCGCGTGAGCTGACTGACCAAGCGTCGGCGTGAGATCTGCCTCATCGAGCACAAAGCTACTACTACTGCACGCTGCGTGTCTAACGACGCGCGCTCGAACGTGAACGCATGATTTCAACCTCGAAAAACGGAGCGGCCGCACATCCCAACCCGGGCAGTCAGGACGTCGCGCGCCTGCTCGAAGGACGCCTCCACGACCCGCGTCGAGTGCTCGGCGTACACGCGAAAGGTGCGAACGACGTCATCGTTCGCGTCTACAAGCCGAATGCGAAGCGCGTGCTGCTCGTGCAGCCCGAGGCCGAGCTCGCGCGCATGGCCGGCACCGGTTTGTTCGAATGGAGCGGCGCCGGACGCGCGCTCACGGTGCCGTATCGCATCCGCTGGCAGGCGCACGACGACTCGTGGCACGAGGAGTACGACCCCTACTGCTTCCCGCTGCACATCGACGCGAGCGACCTGGCCCGCTTCGCGGGCGGCAATCACATCCACGCGCACCGGTTCCTGGGCGCGCACTCGTTGGTCGTGAACGGCGTGCCGGGCGTGCGGTTCGCCGTGTGGGCCCCGAACGCGGAGCGCGTGAGCGTGGTGGGCACGTTCAACCACTGGGACGGCCGCTATCACTCGATGACGGTGCGGGGCGACTCCGGTATCTGGGAGCTCTTCATCCCCGAGCTGCGCGCCGGCGAGCTCTATAAATACGAGATTCTGGGACGCGAGACGCGCGAGCTCAGGCTCAAGACCGATCCGTTCGGTGCGCAGTTCGAGTACCGCCCCGCCACGGCCGCCGTCACCACCGCGCCCACCCAGTTCGAATGGGGCGACGCCGAATGGTTGCGGGCCCGCGGGCAGCGCGATTGGCACCGCGAGCCGATGTCGATCTACGAGGTGCACCTGGGATCGTGGCGCCGCGGCCCCACCGGAAATTTTCTCAATTATCGCGAGCTCGCGCGTCAGCTCTCCGCCTACGTGAAGGACCTGGGCTTCACCCACGTGGAGCTGCTGCCGGTGACCGAGCATCCGCTCGATGACTCGTGGGGCTATCAGTGCACGGGCTACTTCGCGCCCACGCGCCGGCACGGCTCGCCCGACGACCTGCGCGCTTTCGTCGCGGAGCTGCACGAAGCCGGCATCGGCGTGCTGCTCGACTGGGTGCCCGGACATTTCCCGAAGGACGACCACGCGCTGCGGCGCTTCGACGGCACCGCGCTCTACGAGTACGCCGATACGCAGAAGGGCGAGCACCCGGACTGGGACACGCTCGTCTTCAACTACTCGCGCAACGAGGTGCAGAGCTTTCTACTGTCGAGCGCGATCTGCTGGCTCGACGATTTCCACTTCGACGGGCTGCGCGTCGACGCGGTCGCGTCGATGCTCTATCTCGACTACTCGCGCAAGCCGCATCAGTGGACGCCGAACAAGTACGGCGGCAACGAGAACCTCGAGGCGATCGCGTTCTTGAAGCGCTTGAACGAGGTCACGCACGGCGAAGTCCCGGGCACCATCACCGTGGCCGAGGAGTCGACCGCCTGGCCGCAGGTGTCGAGGCCTACCTACTCCGGCGGCCTCGGCTTCACGTTCAAGTGGAACATGGGCTGGATGCACGACACGCTCCTCTACATGTCGAAGGACCCGATCCACCGGAAGTTCCATCACAACCTGCTGACGTTCGGGCCGATCTACGCGTTCACCGAGAACTTCGTGCTGCCGCTGTCGCACGACGAGGTGGTGCACGGCAAGCGGTCGCTGCTCGACAAGATGCCGGGCGACGATTGGCAGCGGTTCGCCAACCTGCGCCTTCTGTTCACGTTCCAGTGGACCTATCCCGGCAAGAAGCTGCTCTTCATGGGCGGGGAGTTCGGGCAGCCGCGCGAGTGGACGCACTACGAGTCGCTGCCCTGGCATCTCGCGGACGAGCCGCGGCACGCGGGGATCCGCGCGCTGATCCGCGACCTCAACCGCACCTACCGCGGCGTGCCCGCGCTGCACCGGCACGACCACGAGGGCGAAGGCTTCAGCTGGCTCTCGTGGCAGGACGATCCGCAGTCGGTGTTGAGCTATCTCCGCAAAACCGGCGACGAGCACGTGGCCGTGATCTTGAACTTCACGCCGGTGCCGCGGCACGGCTATCGCGTGGGCGTGCCGGCCGCCGGGCGCTATCGCGAGATCTTCAACTCCGACTCGAGCTATTACGGCGGCTCGAACGTGGGCAACGGCTCGGTGACGACGGAGCCCGTGCCCTGCATGGGCCAGCCGCACTCGATGGTGCTCACGCTGCCGCCGCTCGGCGGGATCTTGCTCGTGCCGGCTTGAGAAAGCGCCGCGCTGCGGACTTCGGACTAGACTACGGATATGGACCAACGCAATCCGCAAGACGACACCATCCACGACCACACGCTCATCGATTGGTTCGTGTCCCTGTCCCCGGCGGAGCGCTTGGCCGAGCTCGAATCTCGCGTGGCCTTCTTCCACGCGGCGCAACGCGATGGCCGCACCAAGCTTTCAACGAATCCTCGAGATCCTTGACCGGCACGGCGTCGAGCTGATCGTCGTTGGAGGGGTGGCCGCCGTCCTCCAAGGAGCGCCCGTAACGACGTTCGACATCGACACACTCGTGAAGATCGACGAGCGGAATGCGGAACGCCTGGCCGCCGCGCTCGCGGCCCTGGACGCGCGCTACCGCGAGCACTCCAAGACTCTTCGACCCACAAAGGAGGACGTCCTCGCCGGTGGCCACATGTTGCTCATGACGAACGCCGGCCCGCTGGACGTCCTGGGCTTCATTGGCGCCGACTCGCGTTACGAGGACCTACTCCCCTCGGCCACGACGGTCTCGGTCGGGAACCTATCCGTGCGCGTCTTGAGCCTCGAAGAGCTGATCGCGCAGAAGAAAGCCCTTGGGCGCGACAAGGATCGCGCAATGCTGCGGTTGCTCGAGGAGGTCCTACGCCGCCGCCGAGGCTGAGGATGCAGGCTGCGTTACGACCTGTCGCCCGTCGACGGCCGCTTCCTGATTCCGAAGCTCGCTCAACCGCGTGCCCAGGGGCCGACGCTGGTGTCGGTGACGATGAACTGGCTCATCGAGCTGCGCGCACCCCGACTGATCCGCCGGACGAAGCCGCGAGTCCGCGCCACTACTGGAGAACGGCGCTCGCCAACGCGTGCCACGGCGCCGTGGCGCCGAGCACGTCGCGGAGCCCCTGGCCGGCGACGATCGCGAGGCCGCCCCACACGTACGCCGGGTGCACGCCGCGGCGCGACACGAAGTCGTAGGCGATCGCGGCGAGGATGAACGCGTCGGTGATGCCGTAATAGCCGAGCTCCGTGCCGACCAGCGACGGGAACGGCCAGCGGGCGACGGCCGCGTCGAGCAAGCTCACCGTCGCGAGCAACATCAGGCGCTTGTGGGTTTCGGCGCGCGTGCGGAGAGCGACGGCCGTGCCGAGCAGCGACGCGAACACGATCATCGAGAACACGGGCGTCGCGAAGAACGTGAGCGACTCCTCGACGTAACCCGCCGCGATGTCGCGCCGGCCGGCCGTGACCGCCGCCAGCAGCGCCACGCAGACCATCGCAACCGCGAGCCCGGCGCCTGCCCACCCGAGCCGCCGATGAGTCGCGACACGCCGCGCCGCGATCAGCGAAGTCTGCACGACGAACAGCGCGATCCACGCCGTGAACACCGTGCCGTGCACGACGAACGGCCACGCCAACGGCGTCGTGTCGAAGTGCGAGCGCAGGAAGAACGTGCGCGCGAAGCCGAGGAGCACCGTCGCGGCGGCCGCAATCGCCATACCGGTGTAGAACGCGCGGTCGTAGCTGCGCAGGACGCGCGGCGCGGCGTCCAGCGCGGGCGCGCTCACGCTAGTAGCTCTCGCGCTTCGCCCAGCGGTTCGGATAGATCTTCTTCGCGACCTCTTCGCACTTCGTGCCGTGCGCCGCGTTGTAGAGGATGTTGAACTCGCAGAAATCCTCGCCGGCGTTTTGCGCGGCGTAGGGCGACGGCCGGCGGTCGTCGGACCGGGCGGCCGCCTGCCAAGCCGCGACGGCCTGAGCGCCGCCGCTCCAGAGCTGTTCCTGATAGTTGTGCCCCGACTCGTGCATCACGCGATTGTCGAAGTCGTTCTGTTCCTGCCGGTCCGGAACCGGGTACAGCGTGATCTCGCCCGAGCCGGCGTCGCCTCCCACGGTCCGCTGCGGCGTGCTCTGCTGGGACGGGACGGGAGAAAGGAACACCTTCTTCGAGAACGCGCGCTGATCCTTGGGAACGGCGCGCAGCGCTTCCGCGAGTTGCTGAACCGTGGGCAGGTTCTTGCCCTTCATGTCCGCGTCGGTAGGCAGCGTGACGAGGATCTGCTGCCCGTCGATCGTGATTTGCACCTCGACCGCCGCCGAGCGTGAGCCGTCGACCCAGGTTTGCGATGCCTTGGGCTTGGCCGCCGAGATTTGCGCTGCGCCGCTCTCCCCGCGCAGCCGGTCGCAGACCGCCTTCGGCACGGTGACGGTGCCGAGCGGCACGGGATTCAAGTACGAGCACTCGCCGCGGGCGACGGCTTTGGGCGGCGACGTGCCGGCGGCGGCAGGCGGCGTGAGACCCAGCGTGGCCGGCGTGATCGCTGGCCGGCGCTCGAGGATGCCGTCGGGACCGTAGTCGTACCAGTCTTTCGTTTGGCAGATCGGGCCTACGGGTTTGAGACTCACGAGAGGCTCCGCCGAGTGGTGGCACGGAATGATGGCACAAAACTAGCGGGCCTCGAAGATGGCGAGGCCGTGCGGGGGAAGGCGGTAGAGCACGCCCGGCATGGCCACGCCGCCGGGCGTCACGTCGTCGGGAGGCGCGAGGGTCGTGTCGGCGATGCGCCGCCACTCGAGCGGCGCGACGCGCGGCAGCGGCAGCGACTTCGTCTCCTTCGCCATGTTGATCAGCACGTGCAACGCCGGCTCCGCCGGCGTCAGCCCCGCGAGCGTGAAGCACAGCAAGCGCGCCTCGGGGTCGGTCCAATCGGGCGGCTCGCCGTTCTCGCCGTACCAGCGAATCTCGTCCGAGCCGTCGTCGAGAAACCGCGTGCGCCTCAAGCTCGGATGACGTTTGCGGAGCGCGATGAGCTCGCGCGTGAAGCGCAGCATGCCGCGCGCCGCGGGCGAGAACGACCAGTCGACCCAGGAGATCGGATTGTCCTGACAATAGGCGTTGTTGTTGCCGAGCTGCGAGCGCAGCACCTCGTCGCCGCCGAGCAGCATCGGCACGCCCTGCGACAGCAGCAGGATCGCGACGTGGTTGCGCGCGCGCTGCTCGCGCACGCGCAGGATGCCGGGGTCGTCGGTCGGGCCCTCGATGCCGGAGTTCCAGCTGTAGTTGTCGTCGCGGCCGTCGCGATTGTGCTCGGCATTCGCCTCGTTGTGCTTGCGGTCGTAGGACACGAGGTCGTAGAGCGTGAAGCCGTCGTGGCACGTGACGAAGTTGATGCCGTTCTGCGGCGCCTTGCCGGCCAGCGCGAACTGGTCGCTGCTACCCGCGATCCGCGTGGCCACCTCGCCGATCGAGCCGCCCTCGCCGCTTAAGAAACGCCGCACCGAATCGCGGTAGCGGCCGTTCCACTCGGCCCAGCGGAAGCCGGGGAACGAGCCGAGCTGGTAGAGACCCGCGGCGTCCCACGGCTCGGCGATCAGGTGCACGCCCTCGAGCTCGGGCGCGAGCTCGATGTTCCAGAGCGCGGGCGGATTGGCGAGCGGCTCGCCGTCCTCGCCGCGCGAGTGGCTGCTCGCGAGATCGAGGCGAAAGCCGTCGACGTGCATCTCGCGCGCCCAGTACGCGAGGCAGTCCCGGATGTAGCCCGCGACGAACGGATGATTGCTGTTGAGCGTGTTGCCGGTGCCGGTGAAATTCGCGTACTTCGCGCGATCCGCGGGATCGAGCAGATAGAACACCTCGTTCGCGAGACCGCGGTAGCCGATCGTGACGCCGTCGTCGCCGCCTTCCGCGGTGTGATTGAGCACCACGTCGAGGATCACGCCGAGACCCGCGCGGTGCAGCGCCTTCACGAGGTCGCGGAGCTCGCTGCGCACGTCGGCGGACGCGGCGTAGTGAGGGTGAGGCGCGAACGGCGCGAACGGGCTGTAGCCCCAGAAGTTGCTCAAGCCGAGCGCCGCGCCGTCGGGCGGCACCTCCTGCCGGTCGAACGCGAACACCGGCAGGAGCTCCACGTGCGTGACCCCGAGCTGCGCGAGATGCGGAATCTTCTCGATGAGCCCGCGGTACGTGCCCGGATGCTCGACGCAGGACGAGGCGTGCCGCGTGAAGCCCCGTACGTGCAGCTCGTAGATCACCGACTCCTCGAGCGGCCGGCGCAGCGGCTCGTCGCCTTCCCAGTCGTACGAGTCGGGCCCAACGATCTGGGCGCGGATCGACGTCTGCTCGCCGCGGGCCGCCGCCGCGCGCCGCCAGCCCACGTCGCTCACGAGCCGCGCCCACGGGTCGAGCAGCTCGCGGGTCGCGTCGAAGCGTGACCCCGCGGGCGGATCGTTCGGGCCGTCGGCGCGCCAGGTATAGAACCAGCCGGGCTGCGCGCCGCCGACCCGCACGTGCCAGAACGCAAACGTGCGGTTGCGCGCGGAGTCGAGCTCGATCTCCGTGAGCGGCTCGGCATCGGTTGCGCCGCGGTAGAGCCGGAGCCACATGCGGGTGGCGCGCGGGCTGAACACCGAGAAGTTCACGCCGCCGGCGTCGACCGTGGCGCCCATCGGGAAACGCGATCCCGCGCCGATCGTGAGCTCGTTCTTCACTCTCGTCTGGGTCTAGAGCTTGCGCATCAATCCGAGCTCGTACGCGTGTACGAGGTTCGGGTGCTGCGGCACCGCGCGAATCTCGTAGAGCAGCGACCCGGCCCACGGCGGCTGGAACTCGAGGCGATAGCGGCACACGTCCGCGGGCTCCGTCGACAGCGGCTCGAATTGCTCGAGCAGCACCGGCTCGTCCTCGATGTAGCCCACGCCGCGCTCCAAGCGGTGGTTCTCCGCGAAGCCCTGCACCGGCACGGCGAGCTCCGACCCGAGCTGGCGGTGGACGATGCATTCGACGCGAACGTCATTCGGCGCGAGCCCGTTGAGCGCAACCTCGACCTCGAGGGCGACGTTGTCGTGGAACGTGACGCTCGGCGCCGCGGCCTTCGCGAGCTCGAGCTTGACGCCGGGCCACGCCGCGCGGACTTTGGTCTTCCACTCCGCGAGCTCGCGGGCCACGCGGAAGCCGTCCGCGGCCACGGCTCGACCCAGCTTCGCCGCCGGCGCGTAGAACAGCTGCAAGTAGTCGCGCAGCACGCGCTCGCTGTTGAAGTGCGGCAGCACCGACGCCATCGAGCGCTTGCAGAGCTCCACCCACTGCGGCGACCAGTCGAGACCCTCGCCGCGCGCGTAGTACAGGGGGATCACCTCGTCCTGGAGGATCTCGTAGAGCGTCTCGGCGTCCTGCCGGTCGCGGTCCGCCTCCCCCTGCACGTCCACCGTGGGTGGAATGCCCCAACCGTTCTTGCGGCCGTTGCGCCCGTCGTAGGCTTCGGCCCACCAACCGTCGAGCACGCTCAGGTTCACCGTGCCGTTGATCGCGGCCTTCATGCCGGAGGTGCCGCTCGCCTCGCGCGGCGGCACCGGCGTGTTGAGCCAGATGTCGACGCCCGAGGTGAGCAGGCGCGAGAGACCCATGTCGTAGCCCTCCACGAGCACGATCTTGCCCACGAACGGCGGCAACGTGGACACGCGCTGGATCTCGCGCATCATCGCCTGCGCGGGCTCGTCGGCGGGATGCGCCTTGCCCGCGAACACGAACAGCACCGGCTTGCCTTCGTTCTGCACGAGCGTCTCGAGCCACTTCAAGTCGGTCATCAGCAGCGTCGCGCGCTTGTAGGTCGCGAAGCGCCGCGCGAAACCGATCGTGAGCACGTTCGGATCGTCGGGGTCCACCTGCTTCAAGACGCGATGGCTGTGCGCCTCGCTCAAGCCGTTGCGCGCGTGCTGCTGGGCGAGCCGGTCGCGGAGCACGCGCAGCAGCTGCACCTTCACCTTCTGCCGCGTTTCCCAGAACTCCCCGTCGGGGATGTCGAGGATCTTGTTGATGACCGTGCGATCCATGATCCGCTCGCGCCAGCTCTTGCCGAGATGACGATCGAGCAACGCCACCCAGTTGTGGCGCATGAACGTGGACACGTGCACGCCGTTGGTCACGTAGCCCACGGGATTCTCGCTCGGGGGCACGTCCGGCCAACACGACTGGTAGAGCCGCGAGGACACGCGGCCGTGAATCTTGCTCACGCCGTTGATCGCCGCGGCGCCGCGGATCGCGAGCTGGGTCATGCCGAAGCCGTCGCGCTGCTCGTCCGAGCGGCCGAGCGCGAGGAACTCGTCCGTGGTGATCCCGAGGTCGGCCACGTAAGCCTTGAACTGGTTCGCGACGCGATCGAACGGGAATACGTCGTGGCCCGCGCTCACGGGCGTGTGCGTGGTGAACACGGTGCACGCGGACGTGGCCTCGAGCGCTTGCGCGAACGGCAGCCCCTTGGCGGTGAGCTCGCGCAGCCGCTCCACCAGGGAAAACGCCGCGTGTCCCTCGTTCATGTGCCAGACCGTGGGCGCGAGCCCGAGCGCGCGCAGCGCGCGCACCCCGCCGACGCCGAGCACCGTCTCCTGGTACATGCGCAGGTCGCCGCCGATGCCGTAGAGCACGTGGGTGATCTTGCGGTCGTCGGGCTCGTTCTCCTCCACGTCGGTGTCGAGCAGCAGCACGGTCACGCGGCCCACCGCCGCCTTCCAGATGCGCATCGCCACCGAGCGGTCCGCGAACGGGCAGCTCACGCGGATCTCCTTGCCCGCGCCGTCCGTGGCGATGTCGAGAGGCGTGTCGCGGGCGTCGATGGGCGGATAGTCGCAGATCTGCTGGCCGCTACGGTCGATGCGCTGGTGGAAGTAGCCCTGCCGATAGAGCAGCCCCACCGCCACGAACGGCAGCCGTAGATCGCTCGCCGTCTTGCAGTGATCGCCCGCGAGGATGCCGAGGCCGCCGGAATAGATCGGAAAGCTCTCGTGAAGGCCGTACTCGGCGCAGAAGTACGCGATGAGGTCGTCCGCGGCGAGCTCCTCGGTCTTGCGGCCGTCGGCGGGCGCGAGATAGCGGTCGAACTCCTCGAGCACGGCGCGGTACGACTCGAGGAACGCCGGGTCGTCGGCCGCACGCTCGAGGAACCCCTGGTCCACGCACTTCAAAAACAGCTTGGGGTTGCTCTCGCACTTGCGCCAGAGCACCGAGTCCAAGCGCCGGAACAGCTGCCCCGTGGTGGGCTGCCAGCTGAACAGGAAGTTGTCCGCGAGATCGGCGAGCCGCCGCAGGGGCGCGGGCAGCGTGGGCGCGACGAGCAGCGGGAACAGGGTGTTCGGCATCGGCGGTCAGTCCTTTTCAACCGTGTACAAGAGATCCATGGACTTCTGGTCGCCCGAGCGCGTCTCGAGGCTGAAGCGGTCGTTCATCTTGAAGCGTACCAGCAAGCCGCCGATTTTATTGAAGAGGCCGTAGCTGTAGCGAACGTAGAGCCGCGGGCTCAGGTTCTTGCCGGCCATGAGCGCGCCCGCGTCGGTGTCGGTGGTCTGCACCGACAGCTCGTCCAAGCCGATCGTCTGGCCGATTCGCTGGACCACGGGCAGCGCCTGCTGCAGGCCCATCGAGAGGGCGGCGGTTTGCAGCGTCGTGGTCTCGTCACCGTTGCTGCCGGACACCGGCCGGCCGAGCAGCAGGTACGACAGGGCGTCGGCCTCGCTCATCGCGGGCGTGGAGAACACCCGCGTGCGCGGCGCCTTCATCGTGCCGGTGAGCTCCACGCCCACGCGCGTCTGCTCGAGGCCGACGCCGGTGCCCTCGATGCCGCGAACCGCGCGGACGTCGAGGCCCGGGTCGTCGAGCGGCCCGCTGAACGCCAGCTGGCCGCGCTCGAGCTCGAGCGTCTGGCCGTACGCGTTGTAGGTGCCCGCGAGCGTCAAGGTCCCCGTCGCCGTCGCCGAGCGGTCGGCATTCTGGCTCATCCGCAGCTGTCCCGTGACCTTGGTTGCAAGATTCAGGCCGGAGTAGCGCACGTCGTCGCCGAGGGTGAGCAGCACGTCCGTCTGGAGCCGCAGGGGCCGTGCCTGGGTGATGACCTGTTCACCGTGGACCACCGTGTCGGGCGACGGCACGAGCGCCTGGGCCGGCAGCTCGCTCAACTTCACGTTGGCGTGCGGCACGCGCACCGTGCCGCTCACGCGGATGTCGGGCAACTCGACGCGCACGTCGAGATCGGGCGACACGAAGATCTCGGCGTCCGTGAGCTGCACCGCCTCGACCGACTCGCCGCGGAGCTTGAGCTGCGTCGGCCAACCCGCGGCCGGATCGAGCGCCGTGCTGCCCGTGAGGGTGAGCGTGCCGTCACCCACCTTGCCCGTCGCGTCGAATTGCAGCGCCCGGCCGTCGCGGCTCGTGGCGGTGGCTTCGATCTGCTCCACCGTGAGACCCCAACCCGGTATGGACACGCGCCCCTCGTTCCAGGCGCCGCTGCCCTCGACGGTCGGCTCCTCGACCGTGCCGCCGACCCCCAAATCGACCGCCAGCGAGCCGCCCACCTGGCCCAGGTCCGGGGACAGCAGCGCGAGGAACGCGAGGTCGGGCCAGCGCACGCCGACGTTTCCGCCGATGCTCGAGTCGCGCGCCCGGACGTCGTCGATCCGCGCCTCGACGCCGATCCGTCCCGTGCCGGCGCCGCGCACGTTGGCGTTGAGCTCGAGCCGGCCGCTCTCGGCCAACGTGACGCCGGCGACGAAGTCGTCGAGCTCGGTGGCGAACGCCTGCTCGCCGCCGTAGGCCACGCGCGCCCGCGTGGGCCCGCCGGTGACCGCGAGCGCGCCGTGCGGCGCGCCGGTGAGGTCGAGCAGCGAGGCCGAGAGCTGGTAAACGCCGTCGAGCTCGAGCGCGGGCGGCAGCAGCGGCCGGAGGCTCCTGAGCTCGAAATTCTGCGCCGATACGACCAGACGGTCGTCGGGCTTGCCGTCGAGCGTGAGCTCGGCGCACCAGCGCGCGCCCGATTCGTGCAGGAGGCAGCTGGTCGCGAGGCCGGCCGTGCGCGGGCCGAGCGACGCGCGCGCCGGCTCCTCGAGACGCCAGCCGCCGAGCAGCATCTCGTTGATCTCGAGGCTGTCGATGGTGCCGCGCCAGACCCAGGCCTCGTCCACGCCGCCCGCGGCCGCGAGCTTGCCGGTCCAATCGGCGGCGCTCGCTTCCGCGCCGATGCGCGCCGCGCCGGTGGTGCCGTCGAGACGGGCGCGAACGCTGTCCGCCTCGATCGCCCCGCGCCTCACCCCGTCGGCCTCGATCGTGAGGTCGAGCGGCGTGCTCGACGGCAACCCCGCGGCACCCGACACCGCGAGCCGCGCGAAGCGCACGCCCGCGACGTCGAGCGCGCGGCCGGAGATCTCGCCCCGGGCGGTCGGAGCATCGAAGGTGCCGCCGAAGGTGACGCTGCCCGCGAGCGCACCGCTCGCGCCGGGCACGAGCACGCCGAGCTGCACGAGATCGGCGCGGACGTCGAGCGCGAGCGCGCTCGAGTCGATGCTGCCGTCGAGCACGAACGTGTTCGCGTCGCCCGACGTGAGCGTCAACGCGGCGAGCTGCCAGCGGTCGGGCGCGGAGCGCGTCGCGCCGCCGCGGATCGTGACGGGATAGCTCCGCAGAATGCCGCTCAGGTCCGCGGCGGTGAACTGCGCTTCGAGCGGCTCCACCGTGGCGTGGAGCTTGGCGGTGCCCGTGAGCCGGCCCGGCCAGCCGTCGACGAGCCAGCGCGGGTCCAGGTTGCGCGCGGCCACGTCGAGGTCGGCGGTGCGCGCATCGAGCGCCACGCGCCCGCGCCCTTCGAGCTCGCCGAGCGCGGCGCCGTCCCAGGTCTTCACCGCCGCGGTGAGCGGCTGCAGGTCGAGCAGCGCGCCGGCGCCGGTGCCCGCGAGCGTGAAGTCGCCCGCGCGGCCGTCGACGTCGAGCGTGCCGCCGCCCGTGTAACGATAATCGTCGAGCGTGCCCGCGAGCTTCAGCTCGCCGCGCGGCGTCTCGTACTGCTCGGCGTTGGGGATGCCGAGATCCTGCCAGCCGATCGTGAGATCGAAGCGCATGCGGTCGGTGAAGTCGAGGCTGCCGTCGGCGACGACGGCATACGGCGCCGTGAGCTCGTGATGCACGCGCAGCGTCGGCCAGTCACCCTCGATGGTGAATTTCGCGGCGCCTTCGAGCCCGAGCGCGGGACCGGCCCACTCGGCGCTGGTCTCGACGTGCACCGGGTCGGCGATCGTGACCGCGCCGTCGCCCTTGAGCGCAACGCCGACCACGTCCGTAGTCACGTTACGGAGCTCCAGGATCTGCCCGGACATCCGGAAGGAAAGCTTCGCCGCGCCGAAGGCCGTGGTGGTGTCGGCGATGTGCAGCGTGAGGCCGTCGGCCGTGGCGTCGTCGATCTCGAGCGTGAACGGCAGGGAGAACGGCGCCGAGCTGCGCGCGGCCGGGTCGGGCGGCAGGCGGCGGTACTCGACGGGGCTCACGTGAGCGGTATCGAAGCCCACCACGCCGAGCAGCGCCGCCGCCATGTCCCACTGCACCTCGAGGCGCGCGAAGTCGACTTCGTCGCGCGTGAGGCGCACGCGCACGTCCTCGATCACGAGGCCGCCGAGCAGCGTGCCGGTGACGCGGCCGATCTGGAACGCGGGCTCGATGCGCGGGCGGGCGCGCGCGAGCAGCCAATCCGTGCCCCCCTGGGTGCCGAGCAGCCAGAAGAGCGCCGCGACGGCGGCGACCCCGAGCGTGCCGAGCGCGAGGAGGCCCGCGAGCGTGCGGTGCAGCCACCTCACAGGTCGGGCCCCAGGTTGATGTGCAGCCGCCAGCTCGTCTCGGGATCGTCGAACGGGTGCGCGATGTCGATGCGGATCGGGCCGAGCGGCGACTGCCAGCGCGCGCCCAAGCCTGCGCCCGTCTTGGCCTCGAACTCGTTGTGCTCGAACGCGTTGCCCGCGTCGACGAACGCCGCCATCGACCACTTGGCCTTCACCGGATGCTCGTACTCGAAGCTCGCGGTGGCGAGCTGGGAGCCGCCGATCACCTGGCCCGATGCGTCCCTGGGGCCGAGCGCCTCGAAGTCGTAGCCGCGCACGCTGTTGTCGCCGCCGGCGAAGAACCGCATCGATGCCGGCAGCTCCTGAAACGACTGCTCGGCCATCGCCCCGAGCTCGCCGCGCACGATGAAGCGCGCCATCCGCGGCGTCGACCAGATCCACTTGCCGCGCACGACCGTTTGCACGAGGTTCTGGTCGGAGCCGAGCGCGTCGGCGCCCACTTGCACGCGGAGCGAGAGCTTGGAGCCGCGCTTCGGCCGGATGTTGCTGTCGGCGTTGATGCGCGTCCAGTCGATGCCGGGCATGAGCAGCCGCGCTCGGCCGGTTTGATCGCCGACCTCGAAGTCCTCCACGAGCAGCGTCAGGAGCTGGGTGCGCGTCCAGTTGCCGGGGCGCACGACCACGCGCCGGGCGCCGAGCTCGAAGCTGTCGCTCGTGGAGGTCTCGGTGTCCTCGGTCTTGATGCCGGCGTCGAACGCCACCCATTCCTTGCGCGGGTCGCCGAACGGAATCCGGTAGCTCGCCGAGAACTCCGACATCACGGGCGAGATCTGCGCGCTCATGCCGAACTGATGGCCGCTCTCGTTGAAGCGCCGATACACGCGGCTGAAGCGGAAGCGCGGGCCCGTGTCGGTGGAGTAGCCCACCCCGTAGCTCAGTTGCTTGCGGCGCGCTCCCGTGAGCGAGATCTCGACCGGGATCTCGTGCGCCTGCCGGTTTGCTTCGAGCGGCCGCACGTCGATCGTCTGGAAGTAGCCGCTGTCCGCGAGCGCCACGTAGAGCGTGGTAAGCACGCGGCCGTCGTACGGATCGCCCGGCTTGAACGGCAGATAGGAGCGCGCGAGCTGATCGCTCAGCACGTCTTGCTCGAGATCCACGTCGCCGAACGTGTAGCGCGGGCCGGAGTCGAAGCGCAGGTCCACGTCCGCGACGCGCTCGTCGGGATAGACGTCGATGCGGCTCGCGACGAACTTGGCGTCGGCATAGCCGCGCTCGAGCGCGAGGTCGGACCAGCGGCGCTTCAAGCCTTCGTAGATGCCGTGGTTGAGCGGCTCGCCCGTGCGCCACGCGTCCCGCTCGATGGCGCCGGCGAAGTCGGGGTCTTTCGCAGCTTCGCCCTCGATGTCGACGGTGGCGGTTCTGAGCAGTACGGGCTCACCCGGCATTACGTCGAACGCCGAATGCCAGCAGTCGGCGGCGAACTCGATGTGCGGCTCGACCTTCGGGGAGTAGTAGCCGAAGGCCTGGAGCGCCTCGCGAATCCGCAGCGGCGCGGTCTGCTGCTGCTGCTCCACGCGCCAGCGCGGCGCGTCGCACGGCTCCTCGTCGAGCGACAGGTGCGCGAGCACGTTCGCGGCGAGCGGCCCCTCGATGCCGTTCAGCTTGACGTCGGCCGCAGCCGTGCCCGCCGCCAGCACCGCCGCGAAAAATAGGGACATGCTGCTTTTTTCGCGCACGGGCCGGAGTTTACTTGGATCGTGCGCGATCGGCGTCGACCCGGAGACCGATCGCGGCACCACCCTCCGAGGGCCGCCCCCGCCTCGAAAAATAGGGACAGGTTACTTTTTCGCGCGCGCACGGAGCCTGCCGTTGCGGTGCACCGGGCGCGCGAAAAAGTAACCTGTCCCTATTTTTCGACGGACATCTCGGCGACGGTGCAGCCCACCGCGAAGATCGGGATCGGGGCGTAGAAGAGGAGCTCGCCGGTGGCGCCTTCGGTGGCGCCGGCCACGGCGAGGAAGGTGCGAATCTCGAAGCCGCCCTGCCCCGCGTCGCGCAGCGTCTCCTCGTCGGTGTAGGAGATCAGCTCTTCGCGGCGGTTGGCGATGAAGCGCTCGAGGAACTGGCGGTCCCACGCCTCGTTGATGACGCCCGAGTCGGGCGTGGCCGGCCAGTGCGAGATGCCGCCGGTGCCGACCAGCGCGATGCGCTCGGGCTGTGCGTCGCAGGCGCGCCGCAGCGCGCGGCCGAAGTCGTAAGCGCGCGGCAACGGCGTGAGCGGCGGTCCCTGACAATTGACGTTCACCGGGATCACCGGGAGGTCGTAGCGCGGCGTGAGGAAGTGCAGCGGCACCATGATGCCGTGGTCGAACTTCCACTCCTCGGCGTACGCGACGTCGATGTCGTGCATCAGCGCCGTGATCAGGCGGCGCGACAGGTCCGCGTTGCCCGGCACGTCGTGCCGTTCGATCGCGAGCCACTTGGGATCTTCGATCGGGCCTTCGTAACGGTCGGCCATGCCCACGCAGTAGGCCGGCATGTTGTTCATGAAGAAGTTCGCGAAGTGCTCGGCGCCGATCACGATGAGGGCGTCGGGCTTGGCAGCCTCGAGCCGCGAGCGCAGCTCGCCGAGCTTGGCGTAGAACGCGTCGCGCACCTTCGGCTCCGCGCGCGCGGCACGGCCGGTGATGCCCGGAGCGTGACTGCAGACGCCGGCGAATACCAAACTCATGCTGCCCCGCTCATCGGCGCCGGTCCTTCAACATGCTGTACAACCCCGCGCGCACCGGGCCGTGCTTGTCGACCCCGGCGCGCATTGCGGCGATGTACGCATCCCACGGCATGCCGAGCAGCGCCGCGTAGTGCATCAAGATCTGGCCATTCACGCCCATCACGTACAAGAGGCCGACATCGCCGTCGGCGAGCGCCGTGCGCTCGTCGGGCGCGAGCTCGTACTCGGCGAGCAACGCCTCGCGGTCGGCACCGAAGCGCTTGCGCACGAGCGGATCGCGATTCAGCTGGTAGAGCAACTTCTGGACGTAATAGAGGCTCATCTCGTTTCGATGCGGGCGGACGCTGCCCTCGTTCGCGCGAAAAGTAACCTGTCCCTATTTTCCGAGCGACGGCACCTTGTGCGTGCCGTGGGCGACGCAGACGTTCTTCGTCTCCATGTAGAAGTCGAAGCTGTAGTCGCCGCCGTCCCGGCCGATGCCGCTCGCCTTCATGCCGCCGAACGGCGTGGGCAGGTGGCGGTTGTTCTCGGAGTTCACCCACACCATGCCGGCTTCGAGCGCGCGCGCGAAGCGGTGCGCGCGGCCGACGTCGTTGGTCCAGAGGTAACCCGCGAGGCCGTACCGCACGTCGTTCGCGAGCTTCAGCGCCTCGGCCTCGCTCTCGAACGGAATCGTGGTGAGCACCGGCCCGAAGATCTCCTCCTGCGCCACGCGCAGCGTGTTCTTCGCGCCCGCGAACACCGTCGGCTGGACGTAGTTACGGCCCGCGGCGGCCGCCGCGCCGCCGACCGGAATCGCCACGCGTTCCTCGCGCGCCACGTCGAAGTAGCTTAAGACCTTCTCGACGTGCGTGGGATGGATCAGCGGACCGACCTCGGTGGCCGGGTCGAGCGGGTGGCCCACCTTGATGCGGCGCACCCGCTCCACGAGCCGCTCCGTGAACTCGCGCTCGATCGACCGTTCGATCAGGAGGCGGCTCGACGACGTGCAGCGCTCGCCGTTCAGGCTGTAGATCATGAACACGACGGCGTCGAGCGCGCGATCGAGATCCGCGTCGGCGAACACCACGACCGGATTCTTGCCGCCGAGCTCGAAGTGCAGCCGCTTCAGCGTGGGCGCGGCTTGCGCCATGATCGCGCTGCCGGTGGCCGACTCGCCCACGAACGCCACGGCGCGGATCGCCGGGTGCTCCGTCGCCGCCTTGCCCGCGGTCTCGCCGAAGCCGTGCACGGTGTTGAGCACGCCGGCCGGCAGCCCGGCCGCGTGCGCGATCTCCGCGAGCAGCGTGGCGGTGATCGGGCTCCACTCCGCCGGCTTGTGCAGCACCGTGCAGCCGGCGGCGAGCGCCGGCGCGATCTTCCACGTCGACAGCATGAACGGCGTGTTCCACGGCGTGATGGCCGTGACCGGACCGACGGCCACGCGCAGCGTGTAGTTCACGTGCTCGCGCGCCGGCAGCGACAGGCCGCGATCGGCCTCGGGCGCCTTGTCGGCGAAGAACCGAAAATTCTCGGCGCCGCGCTTCGCCGCGGCCGACATGAAGCGGATCGCCTGGCCCGTGTCGAGCGACTCGAGCACCGCGATCTCGTCGGCGCGCGCCTCGATCGCGTCGGCGATCGCGTGCAGCACGTCGCGGCGCTCCGCGCCGGGAACGTCACGCCATTTCGGGAACGCGCGCTCGGCGGCGCTCGCCGCCGCCGCCACGTCGGCGGCGTCGCCTTGCGCCACGCGTGCGAGCACGCGGTCGTCGATCGGCGTGCGGGTCTCGAACGTGCGGCCGGAGCGCGCGGGCACCGCCGCGCCGTCGATGAAATGGAGCACGCCGTCGCGGGCGAAGCGCTCGAGATAGCGCGCGCCGCTCGCGACGTTCTCCGCGAGAGTCTTGCCGCCGCCCGCCATCAGACCGTCTCTCTGTTGCTCGGGGCGGCGGCGGCGCCGCGCTTACGCACGTACTCGTGCAGGTTGTTCTTCTTGAAGTTCAGCACCGGATGGAATTCCTGAATGTTGAGCGAGATCGCGAGCGGGCTTTTCGCGAAGAGTGACTCGAGGTGCGCCGTGAGCGCGGCGAACAGACGCTCGCCCGCGCGCTGTTGAACGTCGAGCGGGCGGCCGTGGCCGATGAGGCCGGTGACGTGCACGAAGCCGTTGTCCGGCGACTTGTCGGCGACGCGGTAGTGCTCGGTCTTGTGCGCGCGCACGCGCAAGCCGCCG
>DASUFK010000259.1:0-2616 GCA_036274615.1 Gammaproteobacteria bacterium
GAGCAGCGCGACGATCGCGGGGCCCACGATCGCGCCCACGGCGAAGAAGCCCTCCACGGTGTTCATGAAGCGCGTGTGCGCGGCCGTCGACGACGACACGTCGCCGATCAACGCGAGCGCGCCGATCTTGAAGACGCTGATCCCGAAGCCCGACAGCACGAGCAGCGCCACGAATGCCGCGAACTGGTTACCCGCGGCGAACAGCAGCGACGCGGCGCCGTAGAGGGCGAGGCCGAGCACGATCGCGCGCTTACGGCCCAGGCGGTCGGCGAGGAAGCCGAGCAGCAACGCGCCGGCGGCGATGCCGAGCATCGACGCGTACTGAAACGCCGAGGCTTGCGTCAGCGTGAGGGCAAACTCCGCCACGACGCGCGGGATCACGCTGCCCACGGCGTCGGTGGTCATCGCGAACGTGAAGAACATGAGGCACACGAGCCAGCGGATCGGCCGAACGTCGCTCGCCTCGTCGGAGGGGTGACTGCTCATCGTGGCTCCGGTCGCGTGGTGTGATTCGCGTTATGCAACCGTTTGCATGAAAGTCTACGCCCGGCTGGGCGGAAAGCCATAGGCGGGGCCGTTGCAGCGCTCCGGTGGCCCTTGGGACGGGCGAAGCCGTGCCCGGCGGCGAGCTTGCCGCGCGCCCGCCACTCCGACTACATTCCCTGTCGCACCCACAAGAACGAACATGAAATCGTCCCCAGTCCTCATCGCCGGCGGCGGCATCGGCGGCCTCAGCGTTGCGCTCACGTTGCAGCAGATCGGCGTTCCGTGCGCCGTGCTCGAAGCCGTCGCCGAGCTCAAGCCGCTAGGCGTGGGCATCAACCTGCAGCCGAATGCGGTGCGCGAGCTCTACGAGCTCGGCTTCGGGCCCGAGACGCTGGACCACATCGGCGTCCAGACACGGGAATTTGCGCTGGTGGGACTCAACGGCAACGACGTCTACTCCGAGCCGCGCGGTTTCAAGGCCGGCTACCGCTGGCCGCAGTACTCCGTGCACCGCGGCAAGCTGCAGATGCTCTTGTATCGCGCGGTGTGCGACCGTCTCGGCGCAGACGCCATCCGCACCGGTTCGAAGGTTGTCGGCTACCGCAACGAGCCGGCCCGGGGCGGCGTCACCGTGGCCCTGCAATCGCGCGACGGCAGCCGTTCCGAGGTGCACGGCTCGCTGCTGATCGCCGCCGACGGGCTCCACTCGGCGGTGCGCGCGCAGATGCACCCCGACCAGCCGCCGATCCAATGGGGCGGCGCCGTCATGTGGCGCGGCGTCGCGCGTGGCAGGCCCATCCGCACCGGAGCCTCCTTCGTCGGCCTCGGCACGCACCGTCACCGCGTGGTGTTCTACCCGATCTCGCAGCCCGATCCGCGCACCGGGCTCGCCGACATCAACTGGATCGCCGAGATCACCGTCGACAACGCCGCGGGTTGGCCCGACGGCGACTGGAACCGCAAGGTCCGGCATGACGAGTTCATGCACCACTTCGAGCGATGGAATTACGACTGGATCGACATCCCGGGGATGCTGCGCGGCGCGGCCGACGTGTACGAATACCCGATGATCGACCGCGATCCGGTGCCCACCTGGCGCGACGGCAACGCGGTGCTGCTCGGCGACGCCGCGCACGTGATGTATCCCACTGGCTCGAACGGGGCGAGCCAGGCCATCGTCGACGCCCGCGTGCTCGGCGCCATGTTGCTCGAGCACGGTGTCGGCGCTCGCGCCCTCCAGGCGTACGACGAGAAGCTCTGCCCGGAGATCTCGCCCGTGATTCTGCGCAATCGCGGCGCGGGCCCGTTCGGGCTGCTCAACTTGCTCGACGACCGTTGCGGCGGCGTGTTCGACGACATCGAGCAGGTGATCCCGAAAGCGGAGCGCGACGAGTTCATGCACCGCTACAAGGTCGCCGCGGGTTTCGCGGCCGAGAGGCTCAACGCCGCGCCGTCGATCATCCCGCCCGGCGCCCGGGCGGCGTGACGGCCGAAGCCGCACCATGCTCCAGCACTACGTGTTCATCCGCTACGCGAGCGGTACCGCCGACGCGCACGTCGATGAATTCTGCCGCCGCATGCAGGCGTTGCGCGCCGTGGTCCCCGGCATCGAGCAGCTCGAGATCGGCCGCGACATCCTGCGCGACGGGCGCAGCTGGGACCTGATGCTCATCATGCGCTTCGCCTCCGTGGACGCGTTGCGGCGCTATCAGCGCCATCCCGCGCATCTCGAGGTGATGGCCTTCAACGATCCGGCGGTCGCGCAGGTGGGGTCCGTGGATTTTCTGGCGGACGGCGCAAGCCCTTGAGCGCGGCGCCGGTCCCCCGCAGAGTGTGCTGCCGGCGTTAGCACCGGCTTCAACCGGGCGAGGAGCGAGTCATGTACGGACGGTGGAAGGCAATCGCTTGCGCGAGCATCGCGTTCGCAGGCGCCGCGGCGGCGCAAGCGCCGCAGCCGGCGCCGCAACCGGGGGCGCCCGAGCTCTCGGAACAGCAGCGGCTGCGGCAATTCAGCCCCGGCGGCCCGCTCACGCCGGACGTGGAGCTGCCGCGGTGGACGAGCCCGCGCAATCCGCTCGACTCGTCCGCGCCCGTCACCGACGCGCTGCTCGCGAGCCCGCCGCCGGGCGA
>DASUFK010000260.1:0-2034 GCA_036274615.1 Gammaproteobacteria bacterium
CGGGCCGCGCTCGGCGACCTATCGGTTGGCCGCCCGCAGCGCGAACAATCCGTTCCAGCTGCCGGATCTCCACCAGTTCACTTGCCCGGAGACACTCTGAGCCGTGCCCGGATTCTTCGGCAAAATCCCCAGTCACGGCGATTTCGTCACGCGCGAGCTGTCGCGCGCGTTCATCGACGTGTGGGACGTGTGGCTGCAAGGCGGCATCGCCGAGAGCAAGACGCAGCTCGGCGGCGGCTGGCTCGACGTGTATCTCACGAGCCCGATCTGGCGCTTCGGCCTCGTCTCGGGTATCTGCGGGGCGAGCGCCTGGGCCGGCATTTTGATGCCGAGCGTCGACCGCGTGGGCCGCTACTTCCCGCTCACGATCGCCGCCGAGCTCCCGCCGAACGTGAACCCGTTGCAGTTGCCGGGGCCCTCGCGCGGCTGGTTCGAGGCGATCGAAGCCGTCGCGCTGCGCGCGCTCGACGACGACCGGTTCGATGCGAATCAGCTGCAGGCGGCGATCGCGGCGGTGGGCGCCATCGCCCCGGCCGCCGCGCCCGCCGGCCCCGCGGCCCAATGGGGACAGGCGTGGTCCGTTGCGCTGCTCGGCGGGCCGGACGACGGTGTGGCCGCCGCGCTCGCGCACGAGCTCGTCTCGCGGCACGCGCCGCGCTACAGCGTGTGGTGGACGGCGGCGTCCGACAGCGGTGCGGCCGCGGTGGTCGCGGCGGCCGAGCTTCCCGAAGCGCACTGCTTCGCCGACTTGCTGCGCGGCGTGCCGAGCGCTGCCGCGGAGCCTCCTGCTCCGTTGGCGAAGGCCGCGGGCGGAGGCGCACCGTCATGACGGCAGCAAGCTCTTTTCGCTGGACGTCGTGCGGCCGCTCCGAGGTCGGCAACGTTCGCAAGCTCAACGAGGACGCGTTCGTCGACGTGTCGGCGCGCGGCCTCTGGGCCGTGGCCGACGGCATGGGCGGGCACGCGGCCGGAGACATCGCGAGCCGCATGGTCACGGACCGCCTGCGCGACGTCGGCTCGCACGATACCTTCAGCGGCTTCGTGGACGAGGTCGAGGACCGCGTGCTCGAGGCGAACGGCCGCCTCTACGCGATGGCGATGGAAGGCGACGCCGAGCGAATCATCGGCTGCACGCTCGTGGGACTGCTCGCGAACGGCCGGTACGTGCTGAGCGTGTGGGCGGGCGACAGCCGCGTCTATCGCATGCGCGCGGGCAAGCTCGAGCAGCTCACGCGCGATCACAGCGAGGTCGAGGAGATGCTCGAGCGCGGCGAGGTCACCGAAGGCTCGCCCGAGGCGCTCGCGGCGCAGAACATCGTGACGCGCGCGGTGGGCGGCTCGCCGCAGTTGTTCCTCGACTACGCGCTCGACGAGCTCCGCAGCGGCGACCGCTACCTCCTTTGCAGCGACGGTCTCTACAAGGAGCTGTCCGCGGCGGACATCACCGAGCGGCTCGCCGACGGCAAGGCCAGCTGCGTCGAGGTCTGCGACGCGCTGCTCGAGACGGCACTCTCGCGCGCCTGTGCGGACAACGTGACGGCGATCGTCGTCGACTTTTTCGAAGCGAAGGATTGATGGACTTCAGCGAAGCGCCTCGATGAACGAGCTCAAGGCAGTACTGTCGGCGTTCCTCGCCGGGCAAGCCGAGTTTGCCCAGGTGGACGCCGTGCTCGCGCAGAGTCTCCAGGCCGACCCGTCGATCGCGCCGGGCGCGTTTGCCGCGATCGACCAAATCTACAAGAGCGGACGATTGCCGCTGCAGCTGTACGTGCTGCTCAAGAACCGGATTGCGCAGAGTCATGCGGCGGCCCGGGCGCAGACGCAAGCGAGCGCGCCGGCGGCGCCCACGCCCCCTCCCGCGGCGCCGGCCCAGGATCGTACTATTTTCAATCCGGCCGCGGCGGCCGGCGCGCAACCTCAA
The DNA here is from genome assembly GCA_036274615.1 of Gammaproteobacteria bacterium. Classification (GTDB taxonomy): domain Bacteria; phylum Pseudomonadota; class Gammaproteobacteria; order Steroidobacterales; family Rariloculaceae; genus FEN-1219. Next base: position 1,922 of record DASUFK010000260.1, read on the forward strand.
GGCGCGCGGCCGGGGGCGGCGCAAGCGCAACCGCCGGCGCAGGCGCAAGTGCCGATGCCGCCGCCGGCGCAACCGCAAGAGCCGCCGCGGGCGCAGGCGGAGCCCCCGCGGAC
>DASUFK010000261.1:0-3469 GCA_036274615.1 Gammaproteobacteria bacterium
CTGTACGACGGCCGCCTCTACGTAGTGCTCTCCGGCGTGTCGGAAGAGTCTGCCGCGTCGATGCCGGACTACGAGTGCTGCAAATTCCGCGGCAGCCTCACCGCGCTCGACGCCACCACCGGCGCCGTGATTTGGAAGACCTACACGGTGGACGAGCCGAAGCCGCGCGGCACGAGCAACACCGGCAAGCCGCTGTGGGGACCGGCCGGCGCGCCGATCTGGAGCGCGCCTACGATCGACGCGAAGCGCAAGCTCATCTACGCGGCCACGGGCAACGCCTACGCGGACCCCGCGCCGAAAACGAGCGACGCGATCGTCGCGTTCGATCTCGCCACGGGCAAGATCCGCTGGATCAATCAGATCCTGCCCGACGTCTGGATTCTCGGCTGCAGCGCGCCTCCGCCCGGTGCACCGAACGCGCCGGCATCGGGCGCAGCCCCGGCGCTGCCCGCGCACAATCCGAACTGCCCGAGCAACGTGGGCCCGGACTTCGACTTCTCGGCGTCGCCCGCGCTCGTCACGCAGCAGAACGGCCGCGACTTGCTCGTGGTGACGCAGAAGTCGGGCGTGGGCTTCGCGCTCGATCCGAACAAGCGCGGCAAGCTCGTGTGGCAATACCGCTGGGGCCGAGGCAGCCCCGTGGGCGGCGTGTGGGGGCTCGCCACCGACGGCGAGCGCGCGTACTTCCCCGTGGCCGATCAGCTCTCGCCGGCGCCGGGCGGCCTGCACGCGGTGAATCTCACCACCGGCGAGCGCGCGTGGTACACGCCGCCGCAAGCTCCGGTGTGCGCGAAGGGTCCCGGCTGCAGCGCCGCGCAGTCGGCGGCGGCCACGGCGATCCCCGGCGTGGTGTTCTCGGGCTCGGCCGACGGCGCGGTGCGCGCCTACGCCAGCGACACCGGCGCGATCCTCTGGACCTTCGACACGAACCGCGACTTCACGAGCGGCAACGGCGTGAAGGCCCACGGCGGCTCGATCGACGGCCCCGGGCCCGTGGTCGCCGACGGCATGCTCTACGTCACCGCCGGCAACGCCGGCTTCGTAGGCACCCCCGGCAACGTCCTCCTCGCCTTCGGCCTGTAAGGAACCGTTCGAGGGACTGTCCCCATTTTCCACGCCGGCCCAAAAACCGGCACGCTTCCTAAGGAAAATGGGGACTGTCCCTCTGCGAGACCGTGCCCGCCCGCCTCTCCGCCCCGGGTACGGACCTTGCATCCTCCCAATCTCGACCACAACGAGGAGGAAGTGACATGGAGCGTCCAATCATCGCTATCGTGGCCGCGCTCGCGCTGACCTGTGCCGGAGGCGCGCTCGCGCAACGGCCTGCCGATCGTGAAGCGCCGCCGAGCGTGACGCCGAACGCGCAAGCGCTGTCCGACAACGATCTCGAGAAGTTCGCCGACATCTACGTCGAGCTGGAGCACACCGCCGACAAGTTCCAGTCGCAGCTCTCCGCGGCGAAGACCGACGCGGAAGCGCAAGACGTGCAATCGCGCATGCAGGAAGAAAGTACCGCCATCGTGTCCAAACGCGGTTGGACGCCTGAGCGGTTCGTAACCGTCGGCGACGCAATCAACGCCGATCAAACACTCGCCGAAAAAACCCTGAAGCTGATCGCGGACCGCCGCTGACGGGGGACTGCCCCATTGTCAGGGACTGTCCCCATTTTCCACGCCGACATCAAAACCGGCACACGCCCCAAGGAAAATGGGGACTGTCCCTCTGCGCTGACCTTACGCGCATCGCAGGGAGGGACAGTCCCTCGGGCTTCATCTAGCCGCGTTGCGCATCGCTCTTTAGCCTTCGCGCTACGTTGCGCTCGGCTCAGAGGGACAGTCCCTCCCTCCGTCGTCAGTGGATCGCGATGCGCTTCGGCAGCGCTTCCTTCGCCTTCGGCAGCCGCACGGTGAGCACACCGTCGGCGACGGCGGCCGAGATGGCGTCGCTGTCGATCTTCGTGGACACCGTGAAGCTGCGCACGAAGTTGCCGACGTTGTACTCGGAGTAGATCGGCTTCAGCGACTCGTACTTCTTCGAGTCGATCGTGCCGGTGACGGTGAGCACGCCCTTCTCGAGCCGGATGTCGATGTCCGACTTGCCGACGCCCGGCACTTCCATCGTGACGACCACACTATCGCTCGTCTCGTGGATGTCGGTATGCGGGCTGAAGAACTTGCCCGCCTCGGTGCGCTCCTCCGACGCCGTCAGCTCCCTCTTCTCCTGGAGCGTAAGCTCTTTTTCGTTCATGGCTTCTCCTTGCAGCTCGTCAGTTGATGGCAACCGAGCGCGGTTTCTCGCTCTCGGCGCGCGGCAAACGCAGCGTGAGCACCCCGTCGCGATAGTCCGCCGACGCCTTGGCAGCGTCGAGCTGCGCGGGGAACGACAGCGTGCGGTCGAACTGGCCTTCACTACGCTCGCGGCGGTGCACGCTCGCGTCCTCGGCGAGCGCCACGACCTTCTTGCCCTGGATCCGGACGGTATCGCCCTTCACCTGCACGTCGAGGTCTTCCTTCTTCACGCCGGGCAACTCGGCGACGATGACATAATCGTCACCCTCGCTGAATACGTTCACGGGCGGAAACGAGCCCCGGCCGCTCGTGCGCGTGCCGAACCAGTCGCTACGCATCGCGTTGTCCATCGCCCGTTGCACCGCGAGCAGAGTCGCGAACGGGTCTCTCATTCGAAGCACCATGGCTGCCTCCTCAAAGCGCCAAACTTGTGTGAGCGCTTAGTGGGGCTGGCGCTTTTCGTTTCAAGTCGCGAACGAGGGGCACCCCGCGGCCGGGCCAGCCATCCCGCCGCGCTCGAGCCGCTACTCGTAGCGCAACGAGTGCAACGGCTTGGTGCTCGCCGCGCGCACCGCGATGCCGGCCACCGTGAGCCAGGCGATCGCGAACGCCGTGAGCGCGCCCGCCGCGAAGATCAGCGGGCTCAGCTCGATTCGATAGGCAAAGCCCGCGAGCCAGCGGTGCATCGCCACGTACGCGATCGGCCACGCCACCACGTTCGCGAGCAGCACGAGCTTGCTGAAATCCGACGTGAGCAGCATCACCACGTCGAGCAGCGAACCGCCGAGCGTCTTGCGGATGCCGATCTCCTTGGTGCGCCGCTCCGTGGTGAACGACGCCAGCCCGAACAGCCCCAGGCACGCGACGAAGATGGACAGCGCCGCGAACACTCCGAAGATCTGCATCTGCCGCTCGTCGTTGGCGTACAGCGCCGCGAACTCGTCGTCGATAAAGCTGCGGACGAGCGGCAGGTCCGGCTGGATCTCCGACCACGTGGCGTCGATGAACGCGAGCGTCTCGCGCAGCCGCTTGCCCGTCACCCGAATCGAGGCGTCGCTGAAGAACACGAGCGGCGGCTTCCAAGTGTCCACGGCGGCGAAATACATGAGCGGCCTCTGCGGCTCGCGCAGCGACTCGACATAAGTGTTCTTCACCACGCCGACGATCGGCCCGCGGATCGA
>DASUFK010000262.1:0-3690 GCA_036274615.1 Gammaproteobacteria bacterium
ATCCGCGGGATCAGCTGCCACTGTAGCCATTGGTGGAAACGCAGCGTGTCGCAAGAGAACGGCTGCGTGCTCGCGAGTCGCAACGCGTCCGGCCTCTGCTGCTCCCACAATTGCATGCGTCGCAGTGCGGCCTCCATGGCGTCGACGACGACGCCGAGCGCGCGATGCCGGTCGCTGCGAGTCTCGGTCATGACGGCATTTTGGCCGCCGGTCGCCGGCCCGGGCAACCTCGCGGCTGCAGGCCCGGTGTACCATAGCCCGCGAGTGGGCCTGTAGCTCAGTTGGTTAGAGCAGGGGACTCATCGTAAAGGTGCCTTCGCGGCGACGAGTCGCGAAGTGGACGGGATGAATTCAGGGAAACCGGCGTCGGCGCCTCGGTGTCGATCGGCAATCCTGAGCCAAGCCGGCGGTGCACCGCCGGAAGGTGCAGAGACTACCTGAGAGCTTCAGTGCTCTTGATGACAGGCGCGAGCGTCCCGCACCCCACCCGAGGCAACTCGGCGGGTGAAGAGATAGTCCGCTTCCGCCGGAAACGGCGGGTCGAGCGAATCCTTTGGTCGTAGGTTCAAGTCCTACCGGGCCCACCAACTTCAACCCGGAGCAGTGAATGAGCAACGATCTCGCTACGCCGCCCCCGGCGCCGGGCCGGCGCGCGGCCGTTACCGGCGCGGCCAGCGGCATCGGCGCCGCCGCGGCGAAGCGCCTCCAGGCGCTCGGTTGGCGCGTGGCTTGCCTCGACCGCAACCTCGACGGCGCGCGCGTGACGGCAGGGCCCGACGGCGTCGCGATCGAAGTCGACGTCGCGGACGAGCCGTCGGTGGTTCGGGCGTTCGAGCGAGCGGGCGCGGCGTGGGGCGGCCTCGACGCCCTGGTCACGGCGGCCGGCATCATCAACACGCGGCCGTTCTTCGAGACGCCGGTCGCCGAGCTCCGGCAGCTGTTCGACGTCAACGTCATCGGCTCGTTCCTGAGCGTGCGCGAGGGCGCGAAGTACATGCAGCGCGGCGCGCGCGTCTGCATGGTGGCGAGCATCTCGAGCTACACGGGCGGCGGCTACGTGGCTCGCAGCGCCTACGCCACGAGCAAGGGTGCAGTGCTCACGCTCATGAAGGGTTGCGCGCGCGAGCTCGGGCCGAAGGGCATCGCCGTGAACGCGGTGGCGCCCGGCTTCATCGACACGCCGTTCGTGGCCTCCGCCATGAGCGATCCCAAGCGGCGCAAGGAAGTGGAGGCGGCCGTCGGCAAGGTGGGCACCGCCGAGCAGATCGCCGAGTGCATCGCATTCCTGGTCTCTCCGGCCGCCGATTTCGTCCACGGCGAGACTCTGATCGCCGACGGCGGCATCCTCATGCGTTGAGCGCAGCCCCGGCGCTCTGGGCCTAGAGCAGGACCATCGCCGCCACCGGCACGCACAGCGCAAGCCCGATCGCCACGATCAGGAACACGAAGGGAATCGTGTCGAACGCGCGGCCGGTTCGTTCTCTGTAACGTCGGGCGACGCGCTCCATCCACCCGACGGCGCCGAGAACCCACACGAGATGCGCGGCGGCAAACCCTGCGGCGGGCACGGCCGATAACCACGCCGCCCGGTCCCACGAGTCCTCCGAGCCCGAGAGCGTGGCCACGACCGTGCCGGCGGCGACCGCAAGCGCGGTGACGATGCCGATCGCGAGGCAGAGCAGCGTCAACGTGATGCCGTGACGCTCAGGTTCGCGCATCGCGAGATGCGCGCGGATCCAGCCCGTAACGCCGATCGCGCCGCCGGTCGTGAGCGCGACGAAGGCGAACGCCACGGGCTCGCCCAAGAGCCCGCCGGATAGATACAGCGGCGAGAAGAGGACGCCGAGCGCGAGCACCGGCAGGACCACGATCCCCGACAACCAGAACAGCGCGGTGAACGTGCGCGTATCGGTGATCCGGTCTACGAGCGCCTTGTCCATTGCGTTCACCCGAAGCGCTAGGCGGCGATGGCGTGGGCCGCGCGCTTACCCCACTTCGCGACCACGAACACGTTGAAGAAGTGCATCGCGCCGAGCACGAGCAGCACGAGGCCCACCTTGGTGCTCAGGAACTCGATCGCACCCTGTGCCGTAGCGGGCTTCTCGCCGAGCTTGAGGGCGAGAGTCACGTAACCCAGGTTTATCAAGTAGAACCCGACGACGAGCAGATGGTTGATCGAATCGGCGAGCCGCTCGTTGCTCGAGAAGCTGTCGACGAGAAACACGCGGCCATTCTTGCTGAGCGTGCGCGCAACCCAGATGGTGAGCACGATGCTGATGGCGAGATACATGACGTAGGTGGTTTCGATGAGCATGGTCGGCCTCCGCGACTAAGTATTCGGTAATTTCTGTTCTTACAGAACTTACGATAGCTCACGGAAGTCACGCAGTCAACGACGTGAGCTCCGAGCCGCGACGGGCGTCACAGGGGCGAGCTGGGTGGCGCAGAGGGCGCGCGCGACCTGCGGCCGGCGCCGGCCGAATCGCATCGCGCCGCGACGTGACCGCGAGGGAACGCCGCGAGGCGGCGCCGGCGGCGCGCTACCGAGCTGCCCCGCTTACGACCGGCCAGTTGCCGTCGAACGGCGGCCAGTTGGGCGCCATCGCGTTCGCGTCCGGGTAGTACATCGCGGCGTAGACCGTGCGGATCTTGCCGGCGTCCACGAAGAACCACTCGGCGAGCAGGTTGCGGCGCATGTCCACGCCGGGCTTGCGCTGGAATAGCGCGAGCGCGAGCACCGCGCCGGCTTCCTCGTCGACCACCGGGTAGCGGCGCGCGGTGACCGCGAAGATGTTGGTCATCGGACCCTCGGCGGTGCAGTCCGTCTGGCCGCCGGCGGCGATCGGCCGCTGCGTCGTGAGCGAGCCGTTCTCGATCCGCACGCAGCCCGGGTGGGCCATGATGATCTTGCCGTTGTGCGCCGAGAGGCCGTCGAAGTAGCTGTTCGCGATCGCCACGAGCTGGCTGCGCGTGTGACGCTCGGCCTTGGGCACGACGCGTTGCGCCGGCGCGTGCGCGAGCAAGTAGTCGGGATCGTAGAACGCGTTGCTCGCCTGACCGCCGCCGAGCGGCCCCAATCCCGGGTCGCCCTTGCGATTCACGACCCACTCCGCCTCCATGATCTTGCGGTCTTCGACCTTGAGGCGGAGGTTCACGATCGCGGGTCCGTCGGCCTCGTTCAGCGTACCGAAATACGCGGCCTGCTCGGTGGTCGCGTCGAAGTAGCGGCGCTGCAGCGTGCCGAGGGCCGTTGCCGACTGCCAAAGGCCCGTGCCGGGCAGCACCACCACGGCGTTTTCCGTCTGACGGAAGCCGAGACCGAGCGGCGCGGCCGCGGGATCGTGCTTGACGAGCGCCGCGAGGTATTGGTCGAGCGCGGCGGTGAGGCACGCGCGATCGCACGGGGCGGCGAACGCGTTCGCGGCGAAGCACGCGAGCGCGAAGAGCGATAGTGTTCTAATCATGGCGCGAGCCTACCAAGGTTTGCTTCTCGTGCAAGGAGGGAGCCGATGCCGAAGCTTCGAGTCAACGCGTTCAGTGTCTCCATCGACGGGTACGGTGCCGGCCCGGGCCAGAGCATCGACGATCCCTTGGGCGCCGGCGGGATGGCGCTGCACGAGTGGATCCTCGGCACGCGCACGTTCCGGGAGATGGTTGGCGACGCGGCGCCCGACGGCAAGGCTCCTCTCG
>DASUFK010000263.1:0-3164 GCA_036274615.1 Gammaproteobacteria bacterium
ATCGGCGACGGACGGCAGTCCGGGACGTCGGACAGCCCGTCGATCTTGAACGCGTCGCCGGAAGCCGCGGCGGGCGGCGGGCTCGCGTGGCTCGCGACGGGCGACACGATTCGCGTGGACCTCGACAAAGGTAGCTGCGACGCGCTCGTCGACGCGGCCGAGATCGCGCGCCGCAAGGCGCAGCTACCGCCGCCGCGAGTGCCCCCGAACGAGACGCCGTGGCAGCAGATCTATCGCGAGAACACGGGCCAGCTCGACACGGGCGCCGTGCTCGAGCTCGCGCTCGCCTATCGCGGTGTGGCCGCGAAGACGCCGCGGCACAATCACTAGCTCGCCGTCGCGTCTCGCCGCGCTTCCGGCGCCGTTCCGAGCCGGCGCTGGCAGCGCCAAGTAACCTGTCCCTATTTCGCGGTCAGAGGCCGGAGGGGCGGCTGTCGCACTTCCTCACGATCTCGTTGTTGAACTGCGCATGCTTCTGGTTGATGGCGGCGCGCTCGGCATTCGTGAAGTGGTCCTGCCAGCGATAGGGATCGTTCGGGTCCGCCGGGTCCGCGCTGTCCTTGCCCGCCTGCTCCGCCGCGCGCCACGACGCGATGTCTTGCTGCCACTCCGTGCGCTGCTGCGCCGTTAGCGACGGCGCCGCGGCGAGCTTCTGCTCGAGCGCCTCGGCCGTGACCTTCGCGAGATGGCCGCGCAGCGGCTCGTAGCACTTGTTGTACTCGACGAGCCCGTCCACCTTGCCCGCGCCGAGCGCGCCGCCCTGCGCATTGCCGCGGTTCGGATTCTTCGGCGCCGCGGTGGCGTTCTTGTTCGCGGGCGACTTCGTGCGGTCCACGGGCCCGCCGGCCGTGATCTCGCGCTCGACCATGCCGGTGCGGCCCTGCGCGCAGTCCTGCTGCATCTTGGTGGTCTTCTCCATGACCTCGTTGTTCATCGCGAGCTGCTCCTCGCTCGAGAGCCGCATCATGAAGCGCATCGGGTTCTTGGGGTCGGGCGACTGCGGCATCGTCGCGCCGCCGGCCTGCGCCTGCTTCACGACCGCGATGTCGGCCTCCCAGTCCTGCCGCTCCTGCCCGCTGGGATTCAGCGCCGTCATCTTCGCCTGCATCTTGTCGGCCATCACGGCCCAGCGGATGCCCTGGAGCTGCGCAAAGCACTGCTGCATCGCGTTGATGTTCGCGTCGGACTTCGCCTGCTGCTTGTCGGCCGCGGACGTGTCCTTGACCATGTTCATCGCCGTCGTGTGACCGACGTTCATGTGGTCCTTGCCGAGACAGCCGCTCGTGACCTCGTTGTAGCGTGCGCCGTACTGGCCGTTGAGATCGGTTTGCTCCTGGGTGCTGAGATGGCTCAGGTAGCGGTGCGCGTCCTGCGGGTCCGGCGACTTGACGTCGTCGCTGCCCGCGGCCTCGGCCGCGCGCACGGCCGCCAGGTCTTCCTGCCACTCCGAACGCTGCTGCGGCGTCAACGACGTTTGCGCCGCAAGCTTCTTCTCGAGCATGTCGGCCGTGATCTTCGAGCGGTAACCCTTGAGCGGGTCGTAGCACGCCTGATGATCCGACAGCGCGCTGAAGTCGGTGGCGCCGCCGACCACGGTGGGCTGGGCGGCGGGCGCGGCCTGACTCTTGTTCTCGAGCTTCTTGGCGGCGTTGTTGAGCTTGTCGAGGAACTTCGGCTGGGCGCCGGCCTCGCTCGAAACCGCAAGCACCGCGAAAAGTGCAACCAGCAGACGAGACGGCGAAGATCGCATGGCCCCTCCCCCAAAGTCGTTATTCATCGTTATTCGCGCGAGCGGATGCATTCTACAACCGCAAAGGTTTTGCGCAATGCACCTACACGGCGGTCGGGGAGCGTCGTCAGCGCGTGCTATCATGCCGGCCGATCTCACGGACGCGCTCCGCGTTCGCCGGCCACTCGATGACCGAGCCCGAAGTCCACATCCTCCTGCTCAACTACAACAGCCTCGCGAAGCTCGCGGCGTGCATCGCGAGCCTCGAACGGCTCGAGTATTCGAGCTACAAGCTGCTGTTGATCGACAACGGCTCTCCCGACGGCTCCGGCGCGGAGCTGCAGCGGTTGTTCCCGGCGCACCGCGTGCTGCTGATCGGCGAGAACCTGGGCTATGCCGGCGGCAACAACGCCGGCGCTCGAGTGGCGTTCGAGCAAGGCGCCGAGCTCGTCTGGATACTCAATCCCGACACCGTGGTCGCACCGTCGGCACTGCGCGAGCTGGTTGCGGTGCACGGCGCGCTGCGCCGGCCGGGTCTCGTCGGGTCGTTGATCCTGCAAGACGAGGGCGAGCGAATCTACTTCTACAAAGGCATCGTCGAGCCCGACGGCAAGGTGCGCCACGCGCACGCCGACGAGCCGCGCTCCGCGGTGCCGGAGCTCGCGTCGGCGTCCGTGGGCGACACCGATTTCGTGAACGGCGCATCGCTGCTGTTCTCGAAGCAGGTGGCGGACGAAATCGGCCTGATGAGCGAGGACTACTTCCTCTACTACGAGGACGCGGATTGGAGCCTGCGCGTCCGCGCCAAGGGCTTCGAGAATCGCGTGGCGTACCGCTCGGTGGTGCGGCACATGCGCGCCGACCGCCCGCGCGCGAACTACGTCGTGGAGTACTACACGCGGCGCAACGAGTACTTCTTCCGCGAACGCCACGGCTTTCCCGTCGGCAAGCGGCGCGCGTTGCTGCGGCTGCGCGGACGGATGGCGAAGTACGCCGTGCGCGCGTTGCTCGGCAGGCGGGCCGCGCACAACCGCAACATGCGCTACGTCATCGGCCGCGTGGTTCGCGCCATCGAAGAGAACCGGCTCGGCCGCGAGGAGCTCGCACTGCCGTATCCGGACTAGGGGCCGCACGCGCGGCCCGCATGGCCGTCACTCGGTGGGTGCCGAGCTCGGTGCGGCGGCGGCCGCGTCCTGGGCGATCGGCAACTCGAACGGCCCGGCCGGCAACCCCGTGCCGTCGTACAAGTTGCACACCGGGCTGTCGGCCCAGCAATAGCGGACGTAGTCCGCGGGGCCGCCGGCAGCGTCGAGCGTGACCGTGTCGCCGCTCGCCGTGGCCGCCGCGAACCGGCACTGCTCTCGAGCCGCATCGCAAAGCTCGAACGCGATCGGCCCCGTCGCGCTGTACGCGACCAGCGGGCCTTCCACGTCGC
>DASUFK010000264.1:0-4581 GCA_036274615.1 Gammaproteobacteria bacterium
CACCGGCGAGACCTACAAGAGCGCCGTCAAGCTCACGTTCCCCTGGGGCGCCCGCTTGCCCGACCCTGCGGGACTCTTCAATGCCGGGTTCGGCGGCAACACGCGCCGCGCCATCGACATCCACGAAGGCGAGTCGGTCGACGCGGACGCGTTCAAGGCGCTCGTCAGGTCTGCCGTGGCGCGCAACGACGAGGCGAGAACCGTTAGGGCGCCGCGAGGTTAGGGCTCGTCGAATCGCCGCAGCTCGGCCCACCAGGCGTCCGATTCGCTCACCCGCGCGACGGCGCGCGCGAGCGGCCCGCTGAAATAGAGCTCGAGCCCTCCGGACGCCGGTGGCGCCGGCCAAACCACGATCTGGTCGCCGAGATTGTGGGGAATCGCCCGCACGGGGCGGAGGGGCCGGGTCGCCTCGCCGAAGTCGAGGTCGTAGACGGGAAATTTCGCGAAGCTGTTCGTGTAAAGCAGGGTCGGCCGCCGGCGCGGCAGCCCGGACAACGGGATTGAGCTGTACGGCAGGTAGTGCGCGGCGACCTCCGCCGTCAACAACGCGAGCGCTTCCAGTTCGAGCGACGGTTTCGCGAGCAGCGGCTCGAGCCGCTCATGCAGCCGCGCGGCGATCTCTTCGGCGGGGGCGCGGGCGCCGATCGGACCGGTGCACGCGGCCGACACAGCGTTACGCGCGAAGGCGGCCGGCAGCGCGGCGAGCCGCTCGCGCTGGTCCACGAGAAATGACACGCGGAAGGCGTCGTCGCGGCCGAGACGGAGCAGTGCGGCAGTGCAGTGCGCGACGTGCGCGAGCAGCGCCGAGGTCGTGCTGAGGCGCGCGACCCGCGACGCACCCGCGAGCGTCTGTTTACAGCGCTCGAGCGCGGCCGGCGAGAACCGCGCGACGAACGCGCGATCGTGCACGCCGCGGCGGGCGAGCGCGAAGCGCGCGGCGTCGAGCAGCCCGAGCCGGTGCCAGCCCGCCTCGCGCGCCGCGCGTGCGACTGCGGCTCTGGAGCGGGGCTGCGCGTGCGGCGGGGGGCGGTCGAGCACCGGCGGGTCGAACGGCCGGCCGGTCGCCGCCCGGCTCAGGTTGCGCGCCATCGTGTAGAACCCGTTGCCGTCGAGGCAGGCGTGCGAGCAGCAGATGGCGAGCGCGCAGCCGTCGTGCAGGTGCGTGAGCTTCACGGCGAGCAGCGGCGCGAGGCCGCGGCGAATCAACGCGGGGCTGGGGCGCTCCGCGAGCCGAGCCGCGTCGACGCGCGTGAGACCGAAGTCCGCCACGCCGAGCCTCGGGTCGGCTGCTTCGACGAACGGCACGCCGCCGGAGCGCCAGTGGATGCGGTCGCCGGCGGCGCGGCCGCAGAGGATCGGGTAGGCGTCGAGCAGCCGCGCGAGGCCGTGCTTGAGAGTGCCCGCGTCGAGCGGAGTGTCGAACACCCACGTGCCCTGGATCACCCACTGGAACGCGTACCGGTCGATCGGGGTGAGCGGCCAGCTCGAAGTGCCCGCCGGAGCTGTCGCCGGCCGCACGAGGTCGTGCTTGGTGTTGTTGCTGGACATTCGTCGGGCGCCGGGCCGCCCGCGAATGGTAATACGCCCCGGCCGCGGAATGGCCGGGGCGTGAAGGCCGTTAGCGGCTCGGCGCCTCGGCCACCTGCACCCGCTGCGGCGAGAACTTGTAGGCGGTCACCGTGGTGGGGGCGGGGTGATAGAAGATCAGGCTGCCAACGTCGTCGACCTCGTAGCTCGGCTCCTTGTCGTCGTGCATCGGGATCTGGCCCACGATCTTGCCGTCGAACTTGCTCACTTGCGCGAGCGACACGCGGTTGCCGTCGCCCTGCACCATCATGAACACGAAGTCACGCGCTTCGGCCGACGCCTGGTAGCGCTTGCGCGCGAAGCTCACGTAGTCGCTCGCGAGACCCTCGAAGCCCAGCTGCAGGTCGCTGAAGCCCTTCTCGAGGCCTTGCGCGACTTCTTGGCTCGGCGAGCCCTGCGCGGAGTTGGCCGCGGCGTTGGCGAACGCCGCGCTGTAGGCGCCGGCATACGCCGATGCCATGCCCGCGCGCACGCCCTCTGCCCACGCGAGGCCGCGCAGCCACGCCGGATCGCGGGGCGCCGGATAGTGCGAGTTGAACTGGAGCACGCCCACTCGCGAGAAGCTCGCCACCGACTGCTGGCCGACGAGCACGAGGCGGCCGTCGAACGCGTCGAGCGATCGCGCCTGGTCGCCGTCGTCGAGCATGAAGGGCGTCTGCGAGAGCTTCACGATCTGGCCGGACTCGCGATTGAAGCGATAGAGCAGGCCGTCGTCGGAGTTGTACGCGAACACGAAGCGCCCGTCGCTCGCGGTGACGATCGGCTGCTTGCCGCGCAGCAGCGGCGCGTTCAGCACCTTGCCCGACACGGGGTCGAACACGTTGAGCTCGTGCGTGGTGACGTACAGCAGACCCTTCGAGGTGAGCTCGGTCGTGAGCAGACGGCCCTTGACCTTGAGCGGCTCCGGGAAGCGGAAGGCACCGGTCTTGGTGTCGAGCACGTACACGAGGTATTCGGTGTCCTTGCCGGTCCAAACGCTGTCGTAGCCGGTGGTGAACACCAGGCCCGCGTCGGTGACGGCGTGGTCGAGCACGAGGCCGCTGACTTCGATGCCGCGGCCCTTGCTGCCCCAGAGCGACTGGCCCGTGGCGTAATCGAGCAGGTACAAGCGGCCCTTCGAGCGGCTGCCGTCGTGGACGAGCAAGCCGGCGTCGAGCGCCACGATCTCCCGGTTCATCGGGTTGCGGAACTGCATCGGCCGCTTCCAGAGCGGCTTGCCGTCGCTCAGCTGAAACGCCTGATAGCCCGTGGTGGTGGACTCGCTCGCCGTCTGGCTCGCGCCGACCGTGCGCTGCACTTCCTCCGCGCCCACGAACAGCACGTCCGGCCGTTGCGGCGCCTGCACGAATTCGAAGCGGCCGCCGGTGTAGGCGGTCTTCCAGATCACGTTGCCGGTGTCACGCTCGAAGCGATAGAGATTGCCCATCGCGCCGAGCACGAACGTGCCGTCGCCGAGCTCGAACGGGGCGCTCTGCACGGGCGACACGTCGGCCACCTGCAGCGCGGCGCTCACGACGAGCTTCATGAGCGGGCTCATGCCTTCGTTGAGCGCGTCGCTCGACCACAGCTTGCGGCCGTCGTCGATGTCGTAGAGGAACAGCGTAGGTTGCGGCTTGTCGGCCTGGAAGCCGGCAATCAGGAGGCCGCCGGAGCGCGCGAGCACGTGGGTGGCGGAGATCCGCGTGATCGCCTCCTTGCGCGAATCGAACACGAGCGCGCCGTTGCGCATGTTGACGACTGCCGTGCGCGGATCCTGGCCCGCCCCGGTCACGAGCACGAGCGAGGAGCCCGCGAGCTCCACGACGCCGGCGCCCGCCATGTTGGCGAGCTCGCGATGCGACCAGCGGATCTCGCCGCTTGCGGGATCGACCGCGTACAGAGCGCCGGTGGTGCCGACGAGCAGATCGCCGAGCGCCGTCACGCGTTGCCACGCGATCGGCTCCGCGAAGTCACGCCGCCATTGGGCCGGTACGTCGGCGGCATTCGCCGCGCTCACGAAAGCAAACGCCAGGAGGCACGTGGTCAAACAGCGGCGCATGGCGGTGTCCCTTGCAGTGAAAACCGGGAGAGACTCGCGGATCGGCGCGCGGGCCGCCACGATCACGATCACACTCAAACGCGTGCCGCGGATTATGTAGCGTGCCCCAAAACGAAACGGCCGCGTCTCGCGACGCGGCCGTCCGCTTCTTCTTCTTTGAGAGCGATCAGCCGATCGGCGCTTACTTGCGCTTCTTCGATTTCGTCTTCGCCGCCGCCACTTTCGACGGCTTCTTGGCCGGCGCGACGGGGGCCGCGGCAGGCGCCGACTTCTTCACGTCGAGCAGCGTGAGATCCGGATTCGCCGCGATGCACTCCGCCTCGGGAATGCCGTGCTCCTTGCGGACGATGTTCGTGCCTTGTACGAGCGACACCATCTTGTAGAGCGCGTGCCGGCGGGCCATGCCCTCGCGGCCCATGCCGCAGTCGGACGAGAGCACCAAGCGCTCCACCGGGATGTGCTGGAGCGCGAGCCGGATGTGGTCCGCGACCATCTTCGGGCTCTCGACCTGCAGCGAGTGGTGGTCGATCACGCCGATCGCGATCTTCATGTCGGTGATCTCGCGGCCGATGGCCTCGAGGTCCATGCCGCCCGAGCTGCACGACTCGAACGTGATCACGTCCGCGTCCACCTGGTTCAGCAGCTTGAGCGCGGGCTTGTAGCTCTGCACCTGGGCGAACATGCGCTGCTGCGACGGGTTGCCCCAGCACGTGTGGCACCACACTTCCGTCTTCGCGCGCAGGCCGCGCACGGTGTTGTTGAACACCTCGAGCATGAACTCGGGGTTGATGACCTTGTCCACTACGCCGCGCGCGGCGAGCAGGTGGATCTGCGGCTCTTCCATCTGAATCACCGGGCAGCCGGCGTCGGCGAGCGCGTGCAGCTCCTCGTTGAACGCGTTGCTGAGCGCCCAGATGCGCTCGCGGACGTCCTTGTAGTAGAAGTCCTGCACCGCG
>DASUFK010000265.1:0-12203 GCA_036274615.1 Gammaproteobacteria bacterium
CACCGTCACGCGCCAGCGGGCGGGCACGACGGCGTCGATGAGCTGCGTGAGCGCGCCGAACGCGCAGACGCGCCCGCAATAGACGCGGCCCCAGAGCACGGTGGTGACCACGGCGAACACGACGAAGACCGACCAGCCGAGGTTCGACAGGAACAGCGGCGGGTTGCCCTTGAGCGTGCTGAAGATGTTCACGATCGACAGCAGCTGGCTCTTGTAGAAGCCCAGGTAGAGCACGGACGCGACCAGTGTGACGTACTTGAGCCGCGTGCTCTTGCGCAGGAAGCTCGTGAGCGCGAGCGCGGCGAACGCCGCAAACAGCGCGATGTCCGCGGTTTGGCCGAGGACCACGTCGGCGAGCGCCGGCGGGGCATCGTCGGTCTCCTCGAAGCCGAAGTCGTCGCCGGCCGGTTGCGGTTGTGCCCCGGCCGTGCCCGCGAGCAGCGCGCACACCGCGAGCGTCCGCAGCATCGCGCCGCAGACGCGCAGCCACCGAGCGGAAGAGATCGCGTTCACTGACTCGGCGTCGCCGGCTGCGCCTCGGTCTTGGGCGGCGTGAGATAAGCGCGAGCCACGCGGCGCGAGCTGTTGCGGATCGCGCGGCTCGAGCTCGTGACGCTGATCGTGGCGCGCGAGATCGCATCGACGTCGTCGCCCACCTTGAACTTGTCGCGGATGTTCTTGCCCTTGAACTGCGCCGCGAACTCCGGCGTGTCGACCGAGAAGTAGCCGTACGGCTCGTGGTGCTCCGTGACGATGATGCCCTTGAGCACGCCGGCGGTATCCATGCCCACGAGCATCTTGATCGGGCCGTCGAAGCCGCGCTCCAGCGGCTCGAGCTCGGTAGTCCAGAACGCGTACCCCAGCAACGTGGGTTCCTGGCCCGACGCCGGGGCGCCGAGCGCCTTGAAGTGCGGGGGATTGCCGTCCTTCGCGGAGAAGCTCGCGGCGTCGGGGAACAGCTGTTTGAGCTGCGCCAGCAACTCGGGATCGTTGACGAGTTGGCCGTTGGCGATGGGCAGAAAGAGCAGAGCGGCGGCGAGGCCGAGCGCGACGGCCCGCGATAGGAATTGCTTACTCACGCGCCGGATTATCGAGGCCGCCCTCTCCGCCGGTCAATTCGGGCGGGGGGCTCCCACCGCGGCCCTGAGAAAAATAGGGACATGTTACTTTTTCGGCGGCAGCCATCGCGCCAAGCACCGCTGGGGCGTCCGCCGAAAAAGTAACATGTCCCTATTTTTCTCCGGCGGCGTCGTGTAAAAAATGCGGGTGCCGCACCGCCTCATCGCCACGATCCTGGTCGCCGCCGCCGCCCTGGCGTTGGGTCGAGCGCACGACGCGGCCGCGCAAGCGCCGGCCAACGAGCGCGAGCTCGCGCGCAAGCTCGGCGCCGCCAAGCGGCTCGAGTGCAAGTTCACGACGCTCGCCACCGGCACCTGGGACGGCGCCAAGACGAGCGCCACCGTCACCAAGGCCGACGTTTCCGTCACCTTCACCGACATCGACGTCGACAGCGGGACCGCCGAGGCCGACAGCGGGTTCGGCAACGCGTTCATCTCGGTGAAGTTGTCGGGGGGGTATCTGCACTTCATGCAGATCAGCGACACCGGGCCCCTGTACGTCACCACGGTGCTCGCCACCGAGACCGCGCCCGGCCGCCTCAAGGCCATGCAGACCCGCCACGAGTACTCGCCGACCGTGCTGCCGGGCTTCACCTCGCGGCCGGAGCTCTACGTCGGGGACTGCGCCGTCAAGTGAGGGACGACCTGCGCGGGCCTCAGCCCTTCGCGAGCTCGCGGTAAAGATCTTCGTACGGCTCGACCTGCTTGCGCCACGAGAAGTCGGCTGCCATCCCGTTGCGGATGAGTTGCGACCGGGCGCCCAAGTCGTCGAACCAGCCGAGCGCGGTGCGCACGCCCCAGAGCAGGCCGCCCGGGTCCGCGTCGCGAAACACGCTGCCGTTGCCCGTGCCGGTCGCCGGATCGAAATGCTCGATCGTGTCGGCGAGGCCGCCGGTCGCGCGCACCACCGGGATCGTGCCGTAGCGCAGCGCGTACATCTGGGTGAGGCCGCACGGCTCGTAGCGCGACGGCACGAGGAACAGGTCGCTGCCGGCGAAGATCCGGTGCGCGAGGCCCTCGTCGTAGCCCTCGGTGAACGACACGCGCCGCGGCTGTTCGGCGGCGATTCTCCGGAGCTCCGCCACGGTGGCGGCGTCGCCGCTGCCCAACAACACGAAGCTCGCCCGCGTCTCGTCGAGCAACGTGGGCAGCACCGCGGCGACGAGATCGATGCCCTTTTGCGGCACGATCCGGCTCACGACGCCCACGAGCGGCGCCTCCCGGCCGGGGGCGAGGCCGAGCCGCGCGGACAAGGCCTCCTTCATCCGGTATTTGGGCGCGAGGTCGTCGACCCCGTAGTGACCCTCGATGAACGGGTCGACGCGCGGTCCCCAGGTGTCGTAGTCCACGCCGTTCAAGATTCCGATCACGTCGTCGCCTCGCTCCGCGAGCACGCCTTCGAGGCCCATCCCGTAGGCCGGCGTGCGGATTTCCGCGGCGTAGGTGGGGCTCACCGTGGTCACCACGTCCGCGGCCCGAAGCCCCGCGCGCAAGAAATTCACATCCGCGCCCGACAGGGCGTCGGATGCGAGGAACGGACGCAGCGCCGCGGCGCCGTACAAGTCGAGCACGCCGGACGCGAAGATGCCCTGATAGCCGATGTTGTGCAGCGTGAGCACCGCGGGCGGCGCCGGACGGCCGAGCGCCGCGAGCGCCACCGGCACCGGCGCCGCGTGCCAGTCGTGGCAGTGGATCACGTCCGGCGTCCAGCCGAGCGCGGCGCACAGCGGCACCGCGGCGAGCGATAGCTTGAGGAATCGGCCGGCGTCGCGTTGGTCGCCGCTGTAGATGCCGTCGGAGCCGAGCGCGCCCAGATCCACGGCGTAGACGCGGGGAGCCCGCGCGCCGCGCGCCGCGCCGTCCAATCCGATCTCGACGAACGTGTGATCCCCTGCCGGCGACCGCAGGGGCTTCGACGACGGCGCCGGCGGCGGCAGCCGCGAATACCGCGGCAGCAGCACCCGAACGTCGTGGCCGTGCTCGGCGAGCGCGTTGGAGAGACCCGTGACGGCGTCCGCGAGTCCGCCCGTCTTCGCCAGCGGGGCGAGCTCCGAGCAGACCATCAGGACCTTCATCGGCCTACTTGCGTTGCTCCACGGGCACGTACGAGCGCTTGGTCGCGCCCGTATAGATCTGCCGCGGCCGGTCGATTCTAGGACCGCTGGCGACGCGAACCTCGCGCCAGTGGGCGATCCAGCCCGGCAAGCGCCCGATCGCGAACAGCACCGTGAACATGTTCGTGGGGATGCCGACCGCGCGCATGATGATGCCGCTGTAGTAGTCCACGTTGGGATACAGCTTGCGCGACACGAAGTACTCGTCCTTGAGCGCCACTTCTTCGAGCCGCATCGCGAGCTCGAGCAGCGGGTCGTTGATGCCGAGCTTCTTCAGGAGCGCGTGGCAGGCTTCCTTGATGATCCGGGCACGCGGGTCGAAGTTCTTGTACACCCGGTGGCCGAAGCCCATGAGGCGCGTGTGCGCGTCCTTGTCCTTGACCTTGGCGATGAAGGTCTCGAGCTTCTCGCCGCTGTTCTTGAGCTCGCCGAGCATGTCCATGACCGCCACGTTGGCGCCGCCGTGCAGCGGGCCCCAGAGCGCGCACACGCCCGCCGCCACCGAGGCGTAGAGATTGGCCTGGGACGAGCCCACCATGCGGACGGTCGACGTGGAGCAGTTCTGCTCGTGGTCGGCGTGCAGCAGCAGCAGCTGATCGAGCGCCCTGACCACGACCTCGTCCGGCTGATAGAGCCGGTGCGGGTTCGAGAACATCATGTGGAGCAGGTTGGCCGTGTAGCGCAGCTCCGTGCGGGGGTAGTTGATCGGCTTGCCGATCGACTTGCGGTAGCTCGCGGCCGCGATCGTGCGGACCTTGCTCATGAGCCGCGCGGCCGGCTCCCGGAAGTTGCCGCCGTCCTGCGGTCCGATGAACACCGGCTCGAAGCAGCCCACGGCGTTGATCATCGCGGACAGGATCGCCATCGGCGGCGCGTCCGAGGGAAAGCCGTCGAAGTGGTGCAGCATGTCCTCGTGGATGAACTCGTTCTCGCCGAGCAGCCGCCTGAAGTCCGCGAGCTGCGGCGCCGTGGGCAGCTCGCCGAAGATCAGGAGATATGCGGTCTCGACGAAGGTGGACTTCTCGGCGAGCTCCTCCACCGGATAGCCGCGGTACTGGAGGATGCCCTTCTCGCCGTCGATGAACGTGATCGCGCTCGTGCAAGCGCCGGTGTTCGCGTAGCCGCTGTCGAGTGTGATCAGGCCGGACTTCGCGCGCAGCGTCGAGATGTCCACCGCCTGCTCGGCCTCCGTGCCGACGACGACCGGTAGGTCGTAGCTCTTGCCGTCGAAACTCAAACTCGCGTTCTTCGCCATGGGGACTCTCCGAAACTCGGCGCGTATTCTACCTTCGGCATCGCGAGGAAAGGTGTCTCTGGGTCACGATTGCACGCTCCGCTTGCGCGCTCCGCTCGAATGCGCCGGCTCAAAATAGTTCTTGCAATCTCACGAGGGCGTTCTATATTTACGACCGTTTTTCGTTCAGCGGCAGAAGGTCTGCCCAGCCGGGTAACAACGGAATGCCCGGCTAACGAATAAATAAAGGGCCCCGTGCCCGTGGATATCGACCGCAGGTGAACAAGCCGCAGTCTCTGGAGGAAGAGCCTCCGAGTTCGGCCCGAGCCGAACTATCTGCCCTGACACCGTCCCCCCTTCTCAGAGAAAACAACGGCCGCGAGCTCGGCGGGCTCCGTCCGCCGGTGCAGCTTGCCGGCGGCGCACGCCCCCGATTCGTCGTCAGCGCCGCGAGCAACGAGTTTCGGCGGCGCCATTTCCCCGGCGTGAAGACCGCCGAGTGGACCGACTGGCGCTGGCAGAACCGTAACCGGATTCGCAGCCTCGAGCAGCTCGAGCGGATCATCCAGGTCACGGGCGACGAGCGCGCGGCGATCGCGCGTCACGAGGGCCCGCTGCCGATCGGCGTGACCCCTTACTACATGAGCCTCATCGACGCGGCCAACCCGATGCAGGGACTGCGCCGCACCACGATCCCGACGCTCGCGGAGTTCGACCGCGGCGCAGGTGAGGAAGAAGATCCGCTCGGCGAGGACGGCCACAGCCCGGTGCCCGGGCTCGTGCACCGCTATCCCGACCGCGTGCTGCTGCTCGTCACCAACTTCTGCTCCGTCTATTGCCGCTACTGCACGCGAGCTCGGCTCGTCGGCGCGAGCGGCGAGCGCGCGCTGCGCAAGGCGGACATCGACCGCGCGATCGAGTACATCGAGAACACCCCCGCGGTGCGCGACTGCCTGATCTCCGGCGGCGACCCGCTGTCGCTCGACGAGGACCGGCTCGAGTACGTGCTGTCGCGCCTGCGCGCGATCAAGCATCTCGAGTTCATCCGGATCGGGTCGAAGCAGCCGGTCGTGCAGCCAATGCGCGTCACTCCGAGCTTGGTCAAGATGCTGCGGCGCTACCACCCGTTGTGGATGAGCCTGCACTTCACGCACCCGGACGAGATCACGCCGGAGGTCGCCGAGGCGTGCGGCCGGCTCGCCGATGCCGGCATCCCGCTCGGCAGCCAGACCGTGCTGTTGAAGGGCGTGAACGACGACGTGGCCACGCTCAAGAAGCTCTTCCACGAGCTCCTGAAGATCCGCGTGCGGCCGTACTATCTCTACCAGTGCGATCCGATCAAGGGCTCGGCGCATTTCCGCACCACCGTCGACAAGGGTCTCGAGCTGATCTCGCAGCTCCGCGGCTACACGACGGGCTACGCGGTGCCGAGCTTCGTGGTGGACGCGCCGGGCGGCGGCGGCAAGATCGCGATGCTGCCGTCGGCCGTGCTCGGCCGCGACGGCGACGACCTGCTGCTCCGGAATTTCCGCGGCGACGAAGTGCACTACCCTGACCCCGACGGCACCCTCGGCCGAGAGCCCTAGCTCTAAGGGACAGGTTACTTTTTCGTCGCTGGGCGTGGTTGCCCGACGCGCGTCGCCGAAAAAGTAACCTGTCCCTGGTACTGCCACCATGCGGATCGGCTTCACGTACGATCTGAAGAAAGACTATTTGGCGCTCGGCTTTTCCGAGGACGCCGTCGCCGAGTTCGATTCCGAAGCCACGATCGACGCCGTGTCGGGCGCGCTCCAAGCGCTCGGTCACGACGTCGTGAAAATCGGGCACGTGCGCGCGCTCGCGGCCCGGCTCGTGGCCGGCGAGCGCTGGGACCTCGTGTTCAACATCGCCGAAGGCGTGGCCGGCTTCGGCCGCGAATCGCAGGTGCCGGCGCTGCTCGAGGCATACGACCAGCCCTACACCTTCTCGGACCCGCTCGTCTGCGCGGTCACGTTGCACAAGGGCATGGCGAAGCACGTCGCCCGCGGCTGCGGCGTGCCCACACCCGATTTCGCGCTCGTGACGAGCGCGGCCGAGGCGGCCGCCGTGACGCTGCCGCTGCCGTTGTTCGCGAAGCCGGTGGCCGAGGGCACGAGCAAGGGCGTGACCGCGAAGTCGCTCGTGAAATCCCGCGAGGCGCTGGTCGAGGCGTGCACGGAGCTGCTGGCCGAATATCGCCAACCGGTGCTCGTCGAGGAGTTCCTGTCGGGGCGCGAGTTCACCGTCGGCGTGCTCGGCACCGGGCCGGGCGCGCGCGCGATCGCGACGCTCGAGGTGGTGCTCCGCGACGGCGCCGACGAAGGCGTCTATTCGTATCGCAACAAGGCGCAGTGGCAGAAGCTCGTGGACTATCGGCTGCTCGAGGCCGGCAAGCTGCGCGTGGACGTCGAGGACGTGGCGCTCGCCGCCTGGCGCTGCCTCGGCTGCCGCGACGCCGGCCGCGTCGACGTGCGGCTCGATGGCCGCGGCCGCCCGCAGATGCTCGAGGTGAACCCGCTGGCGGGCCTGACTCCGGAGCATTCCGACTTACCGATCATGGCGGCGCTCGCCGGCATGGACTATCCGGCGCTGATCGACGAGATCGTGCGGCATGCCTCCGCGCGCCTGCGCTCTCCGCCCACCGCGGGCGGACGTGCCGCGGGAAGCCGGTTACTTCCGTGACGCCGCCGGTCGTCGCGCTGCTCTACGACGCCGCCGCCGCCCACGGTCCCCCGGACGCGAGCGACACCCTGAAGGAGGCCGCGGCGATCGCGGCGGCGCTCGAGGAGCTCGGGTTCGAGCCGGTCGCCGTGCCGGTGGGTCTCGACCTCGCGGCCCTGCGCAACCGGCTTCGCGAGCTCGCGCCGCGTGCGGCGTTCAACCTCGTCGAGTCGCTCGAAGGGAACGGGCGCTTGCTGCACCTCGTGCCCGCGCTGCTCGCGGCGCTCGAGCTGCCTTTCACGGGCTGCTCCGCGACTTCGCTCGCGCTCACTTCGGACAAGGTGCTCGCGAAGCACGCGCTGCGGCGCGCCGGCCTGCCGACGCCGCCGCTGTTCGGTGATCCGGCGGCGGAGGCTACCCAATGGATCGTGAAGTCGCTGTACGAGCATTCGTCGCTCGGCATCGACGACGCCTCCGTCGTGAGCGGCCGAGCCGCCGTCGAGGCCGCGCTGCACGCGCGGCGGGCGCAGTTCGGCGGCAAGTGGTTCGCGGAAGGGTTCGTGCCCGGACGCGAGCTCAACGTGGCGCTGCTCTCGGCGGGCCGCGCGCCGCGCGCGCTGCCGATCGCCGAGATCCGCTTCCAGGACTTTCCGGCGGGCAAGCCGCGGATCGTCGGCTACGCGGCCAAGTGGGACGAGTCGAGCTTCGAGTATCGGAACACGGTGCGCACGTTCGGGATCGAAGCCGCGCTCGGCGATCGCGTGAGGGACCTCGCGCTCGAGTGCTGGAGCCTGTTCGAGCTCGGCGGTTACGCCCGCGTCGACTTCCGCGTCGACCCGCGCGGCGAGCCGTGGATCCTCGAGGTGAACGCCAATCCGTGCCTCGCGCCGGACGCCGGGTTCGCCGCCGCGGCGGCCGAGGCGGGCATCGACTACCACACGCTGGTCGCCGCCGTGCTCGAGGACGCGCTCCCCGCCGTCGGGGCGCCGCGATGACGGGCCCGCGCGTCCGGTTTCGCACCCGCGCTCGGCCGTCCGACTTGCCGGCGTTGCGCCGGCTCGTGGCGGCCACCAAGGTGTTTTACCCGGAAGAGCGTGCCATCGCGCTCGAGCTTCTGGAGCAGCGCGTCCGGATCGGCAGCAAGAGCGGCTACGAGTTCATCTTCGCCGAGCAGGGCGGCGAGCTCGCCGGGTACTGCGCCTGGGGCGCCGTGCCGCTGACCAAGGGCAGCTACGACCTCTACTGGATCGCGGTCGCGCCGCGCTGCCAGGGGCTCGGCATCGGCCGCCGGCTGCTCGGGCTCGCCGAGGCCGCCGTGGCCCGGCGGGGCGGGGGCGGCCTGTACATCGAGACCTCGTCGCGCGACGTCTACGCCCGCACCCGGCGCTTCTATCGGGCCGCCGGTTATCGGCGAGTGGCGCGGCTCAGGAATTTCTACGCGCCGGGCGACGACAAGATCGTTTTCTGTAAAACGATTCGCTGACACCATCGGCCGCGGACGCCTGCCGGGACGCTTGGGAGCCTCGCATAGCGACCATAAGGATTCTTCATAGAAGGCTGATTTAACAGCCCATTTTTCGTCTTGACAGGTTTCTGGAAAAACCTATAGTTGCGCAGCCCGGGGGTTCTTGATCGAACGGCACAGGCGCAGGAATTCGCTGTCTAACGGTCGTGAACGGGGCGGAGACCGGGTTGAGATGACGATTGGCAAGGAGGGTTACGATGCGTAAGCCCAAAGAGCAAGACGAGGAAACCGACGAAACCCAGTTCTTCGACGACTTCGATTCAGGTGACGACTCGGACGACGACGACGACGAATCAGGTGACGATTCCCGCAAGAGCAAGAAGCCCGCAAGACAGCGCGTCGAGTTGCGCAACGAGCAGCAAACACTACGACGCCAACTATCCGACTGGGACGACTACGAGCAAGACGATTTCGACACCAAGCTCTGATCGTTTGCCGCGCACGGAAGGTCGCGGCGCCCCTCCAACGTAGTCGCAACCGAACGAGATTCAGGATGTTGCGGCGGCTCGGGTCCCCGGGCCGCCGCATCTCTCACTGTCCTACAATGGCGGCGGCAACCTGTCACCCTCTGCATCGATGACCTTCTCCCCGCGATGACCCCTAAACCCAAGCGGCGGCCGAAACGGAAGGCGCCGGCGCGGCCGGCCGAGCCCGGCTTGGGCTTCGCCGTCGAGCAGCAACCCGACGACATCACCTGCGGTCCCGCGTGCCTGCACGGCATCTATCGGTACTACCGCGACGACGTCGCCCTCGACACGGTGATCTCCGACGTCGCGATGCTGGATCGCGGCGGCGGCACGCTCGACGTGTTCCTCGCCAATCACGCGCTGCGGCGCGGCTACCGCGCGACGCTCTACACCTACAACCTCCAGCTGTTCGACCCCACGTGGTTCGACCTGCCGGTGGACGAGGTGCGCAAGCGGCTCGCGGCGCAGGCGGCGGCGAAGCCGAAGTGGCGGCGGCTGCAGGCGGCGACCCGCGGCTACGACGAGTTCCTCGAGCTCGGCGGCAATTTGCGGCTGCGCGACCTCGAGCCCAAGCTGCTGCGCAAGTTCTTGAAGCGGGGCGTTCCGGTGATCACCGGCTTGAGCGCTACCTATCTCTACCGCTCCATGCGCGACATTCCCGAGACCAACGCCGACGACGACGTGCGCGGCGAGCCCGTGGGGCACTTCGTGGTGTTGACCGGCTACCGGCGCATCACCCGCGAGGTCCTGATCGCGGACCCCCTAAAGAGCAATCCGTTGACCGGCTCGCGCTACTACGCGGTCGACACGCATCGGCTGATCGGCGCTATTCTGCTCGGCGCCGTGACCTACGATGCGAACCTCCTCGTGATCGAGCCGGGACCCGCCGCCGAATGACCGCGCTGCTGATCGTGGACCACCCCGAGCAGTGGCCGCTGCGGATCCCCGCGGCCGAGGTGATCAGCGCCGACGCCTATTTGCGCGAGCGCCGATTCAGCGAGCTCAAGCAGGCCCGTGTCTACAACCTGTGCGATTCCTACGGCTATCAGACGGCGGGCTACTACGTGTCGCTGCTCGCGACGGCGCGCGGCCATCGCACGATGCCGTCGGTGGCCACGATCCAGGACATGAAGTCGCGCTCCCTGCTGCGTGCGGACGACGAGCTCGAGGAGCTGATCGGGCGCTCGCTGCACAAGATCGCGTCGAAGCGCTTCGAGCTCAGCATCTACTTCGGCTGCAATCTCGCGGCGCGGCACGCCGACTTGAGCCGCGCGCTATTCAACCTATTCCCGGTGCCGCTGATGCGCGCGCTGTTCACCAAGTCGTCGACCACCGGCAAGTGGCGGCCGTCGAGCTTGACGCCGATTCCGGTGGGCGACCTGCCTTCGACCCATCGCGAGTTCTTGCGCGGCGTCATCGAGAATCACTTCGCGCGACGCGGGCCCGCCGGGCGATCGGGCAAGTCGATCCAGTACGAGCACGACCTCGCGATCCTCGCGAACGACGAAGAGCGGTCTGCGCCGTCGAACCGCGAGGCGCTCAAGCGCTTCGAGCGGGCCGCCCGCATGCAGGGGTTCGACGTGGAGTTCCTGAACCGCGACGACTACGGCCGGATCGCCGAGTTCGACGCGCTGTTCATCCGCGAGACCACCAACGTGAACCACCACACCTACCGGTTCGCGAGCCGGGCGCGCGCCGAGGACATGGTGGTGATCGACGATCCGGAGTCGATCATCCGCTGCGGCAACAAGGTGTATCTCGTCGAGCTGGCCAAGCGCCTCGACCTCGCGATTCCGCCCACGATGGTGGTGAGCAGCGCCCGCACCGACGACATCGTGCGCGAGCTGGGCTTACCCTGCGTGCTCAAGCAGCCCGACAGCGCGTTCTCGGAAGGCGTGTTCCGCGCCGACACCCGCGAGGAGCTCTCCAGCGGCTTGCAACGGCTGCTCTCGCGGAGCGACCTCGTGGTCGTGCAGTCGTTCATGCCCACCGAGTTCGACTGGCGGGTCGCGGTGCTCGACCGCCAGCCGCTGTTCGTTTGCCGCTATTACATGGCGGACGGCCACTGGCAGATCTATCAGCACGGCGAGAAGCGCACCAAGGAGGGCCAGCACGAGACGCTCGCGGTGCGGCACGCTCCGCGTGAAGTCTTGAGCCTCGCGCTCAAGACCGCGAACGCCGTGGGCGACGGCTTCTACGGCGTCGACATCAAGACCGTCAACGGCCGCCACGTGCTCATGGAGATCAACGACAATCCGAGCGTCGACCGCGGCGTCGAGGACGCCGTGCTCGGCGACGAGCTCTACGAGCGCGTGATGAAGGTGTTCAAGGCCCGCGTCGATGCCGGCAAGCAATTCAAGCCCGCCGATTGACGCCGGGGCCTCCGCGCCGCCGGCGCCGTCGAAGCCGTTGGGGCTGTTCGACGCGTACGGCGTCGAGATCGAGTACATGCTCGTGGACGCGGACACGCTCGACGTGGCTCCCGCCGCCGACGAGCTGCTCGAAGCGGCTGCCGGCGAGCACACCGACGAATTCGACAACGGCCCGATCGCGTGGAACAACGAGCTCGCGCTGCACGTCATCGAATTCAAGTGCAACGGCCCGCGGCCGTCGCTCGCCGGCTTGGCCGAGGACTTCGCGGCGAACGTCGCTCTCGCGAACGCGAAGCTCGACCGCGGCGGCCGGCGGCTGCTGCCGACGGCGATGCACCCGTGGATGGACCCGAACCACGTGCAGCTCTGGCCGCACGGCACGCGCGAGATCTACGACACGTTCGACCGGATCTTCGGCTGCAAGGGCCACGGCTGGGCGAATCTGCAATCGATGCAGATCAACCTGCCGTTCGCGGGCGACGAGGAGTTCGGCCGTTTGCACGCGGCAATCCGATTCCTGCTGCCGATCCTGCCGGGCCTCGCCGCGAGCTCCCCGATCGTCGACGGCTTGCCCAACGGCATCCTCGACAACCGGCTCGTGGTCTACCGCGGCAACTGCACGAAGATTCCCTCGGTCACGGGCGGCGTGGTGCCGGAGCCGATCGCGTCCATCGGCGAGTACCACGAGCGGCTG
>DASUFK010000266.1:0-5216 GCA_036274615.1 Gammaproteobacteria bacterium
GAGCCCGTGGGCTTCTTCATCAAGGCGCTCGATCTCGAATGGCGGTACACGACGGCCTTCGGCGGCCTCGACCGCTACGGCACACCGGTCGTGCTCGGCTACGTTTCGATGCCGTCCCCTACCACCGCGCAGCCCTAGCGCGCATCGCCGACGAGCCTACGGCAGCGTTTGCCCCTTCGGTTGATCCTTGAAGTCTTCCGGCGCCAGACTCTGCGTGAGCTTGAACACGCCCTCCGTCACCTTGCGGCTCAGCACCACGTCCACCATGACGGTCTGATTCGGCGCGAGGTACTTCTTGAGCGAGGAGAAGGTGCCGCGGTGCTCGCCAACGGTGTAGTAGGCATAGCCGTCGCTGGGCCTGGCTGAAATCCGGAACCCGAACTTGTCCTCGAGCTGCGGCCTCTCGAACCACGGCGCCATCACGTCGTAGTCGAGAAAATACGTGAGCTTGCTCGCGTTTCGGCTGTTGCGCTGGCGATCGACGAAAAAATTCGGCGGCAAGTGATTGCTGTCGTACTCGGGACCGGCGGTGAACAGAATGTCGTAGTCGGCGAGACGGCTGCCGCGATCGTCGCTCACGCGGAACACGAGCATGAAGTACCGGCTCGTCTCGAATTTGCGCCTGAAGAGGAGCGGGCCCTTCTCGGTGCGGGATCGCTCGTCTCGTTGGGTCTTCTCGGTCAAGTCGTCGAGCGCCTTCACGCAGGCGCGATAGGAGGTTGGGCTGCCGACGCCGAGACACCGGAGCACGGCCGCGACGGTGGGATGACTGCCGTCGTCGTCCGCGCGCACGCTGCGCATGATGCCCATGTCCTCGCCGGAGTGAGAGAGCCCCGGCAACACGCCGAGCGCCGCCTTCTGCGACTGCCCCTGCTTCGAGAGCTTGAAGCCGTTGGTCTGCTGCTCGAGAAGCAGCGCGCCGTAATTCATGTTGGCCCCGGCCACACGCACCACGCCGTCGGACCCCTCCTCGCCCGTGTACGAGTTCAGGTTGTCGTAGAAGCTCCGGTCGATCGATTGGCCCGTGAGCGCGAATTGATACAGGCCGGCGCCGACCAGGTCGTAGTCCATCCAGGCGGTATTCAGATCCCAGCTCTGGTCGCTGCCGAGCTCGAGCCAGTCGAGCACGCCGACGCCGGGCTGTACGCCGCCGGCGAAGAATTTCATGCGAGCGAGCTTGCCCTTGCCGAGCTGCGCCAGCGCCGACCCGTGATTCGCGGGGGCCAGCATGACGAGATGGCTCAGCGGACATTTGTCGAGCTTGGCTCCGTAGTAGCGGTTGATCCACGCGCGCACGACCGGCCCGCCGGTCGAGTGCGTAACGCACGCGAACCGTTCGTCCTTCGCGAGTTTCGGGAGCACCTCCGCGCCGATCGCGGCTTCCATGCCGCGCGCGATGTCGTCAACCTTCACCTCATCCGCGAAGCTCACGTACTTGCCGAGGTACAGATGATCGACGGTCAACGCTAGATCGTTGGGAGCGTTCCTCGCGAGCGCCTCCGGCAACCCGCCGTACGTGTCGGTGTTCGTGACACTCCAACCGTGAACGAATACGAGCCTCATCGTTGCCTCCCCGAACGAACGGACATCCGCCCCGGAGCCGTGGCTCCGTGACTAACCGATTGATGCGCTTGGAAGTGGTGGAGCAGAAGGGGATCGAACCCTCGACCTCCGCATTGCGAACGCGGCGCTCTCCCAGCTGAGCTACTGCCCCACTTGCGTAGAGGGGGCGAATTATCGGGTAACGAGGACGGCGGCCGCAAGCGGCGGCCCGCCGAAAATAGGGACAGGTTACTTTTCGAATAGCGGCCCGTCGATCGTCGTGACCGAGCGAAAAAGTAACCTGCCCCTATTTCTCGGGCTGGTGGGTGGGTTGTAGGTGGTCGGAGAACGAGCCCTCGAGGTGCTCCGGCGCGAACAGCGTGGTCATCACCGCTGTTGCAACGAGCACCAGCGCGAGCAGAGCCCATTCGGCGCGCACGGTTCGGATGAACGCCCGAATGGCGGCCGCGCCGCCGCTCGCGATTCGCGGAGCCGCCCGCCAGGTGTTCAGCGCCGCCACCGCGAGCACCGCGCCGAACAGCGCCGTCTTCGCGAGCACGAACGCGCCGTACGCGCTGAAGAGCTCCGCCCAGCTCCGGATGAGCACCACGGCGATCGCCACGCCGCAGATCAGCACGAGCGGCACCAGTCGCAGCGCGAGCCCGGAAAATCTCGCGACGACAGCCGCCGCGCGATCGCCCGGCTCCATTCTCACGAGCGACTGGAGCGGCCATAGCGCACCGAACCAGAACGCCACTACGGCCACGTGCACGAGCAGCAACGGCGCGAGCAGCCAGCGCAGCGGATGAATCGCCGTGTGCCCCATGAGCGCGAACGACAGGATCGCGAGCGCAGCGCCACCCGCGGCGGCGAACGTGTTGACCTTCGACACGCGGTCGAGCGACACCACGAGCAGCGCCAGGCCCACGACACGCGCGATGTTCGCGCCGCCGGCGTTCGAGCGCAGCTGCAGCGAGTCGAGCGACGCATCGAACGTGCCGCCGAAGCTGCCGGCCATGCGCGCGGGTGTGAAGACGTACGTGAGCACGGTGAGCACGAGCGCCGCCACCGCCGCGATGCGCGTGAGCGACAGCAGCCGCTCGCTCGCGGCGGCATCGAGACGCGGGCCGAACAGCGCGACGAAGATGGCGGCGCCGGCCGCCTGGAAGATCGCGACGAACGACAGCGCCCGCAACGCCACCACGAGGAGATCGGCCGCGACGAACATCGTCGAGCGCTCCGACGGCCCGGGCGGCTCAGTGCGAGTGCGCGGCCGTGACGCTGAAGTGGATCTCGCCCGACACGACGTGGGTGTCGGCGCCGACGGCACGCCAGGCGACGACGTACGCGCCCGGCGCCAGCTCGTCACGCACGGCGAGCGTGAACTTGGCGGCGACCGCCGTGGGCACGTCCGCGATCGTCTTCTTCGCGCCGGACGCGTCGCTCAGCGTGACGGCGGTGAGCCGCACGTCGCCGGCGAACTCGAGCACGAGCTCCTTCACCGGCGCCGGCGCGGACGCGCCTTCGGCCGGAACGGTGGACGCGAGTTTGGTATGCGCCGCGGCAACGGCCGCCATCGCGAGCGAGCCGATCAGCACGAGCGCCGCAACCCGGTGTTTCATGGAGGTCTCCTTGGTGCACGGATTGTAGCCTCGGGGCACGGGCAGCGTGCTCTTTGAGCGCCGCGCCGAGGAAAATTCAGGCCGGATACCACTTACGCTGCTCGCCAAAGCCTCCCGGCCGGAGGACGCGCGCCTCGGCCGCGCAAGTGCTATCTTCGCGGCTTCCTGACTCGGGGGAGCCCATGCCGATCGACCCGCGCGCCTCGCGCCGCCAGCTGCTGCGTTTCCTGCTCGAGAGCCCGCTCCTCTACGGCGCGGCCGCCGCTCTCGGCAGCCTCGATCTCGCCGCGCAAGAGCGCGCCGCTCAGGACGACGCGGTGCTCTCCGGCGCGCTCAAGTGGACGGACCTCATCAAGTCGCCCGACGAAGCGCTCAACGTCTGGGACTTCGAGCCCGTGATGCGCAACGCCGTGCCCGTGGGCCACTACGCCTACATGGCGCAGGGCTCCGACGACTTCGGCACGATCGCCGCCAACCGGCACGGCTTCGACAAGATCCAGCTGCGGCCGAAGCGGCTCGTGAACACCACGAAGGTGGACATGGCGGTGGAGATCTTCGGCCAGCGTTATGCGTCGCCGATCTTCCTCTGCCCGGTCGGCGCGCTGCAGATGTTCCATCCGGAAGGCGAGGTGGCCGTCGCGCGCGCGGCGAAGACGAAGAACGCGCTGCAGGCCGTGTCGACCGTCGCGAACTATTCCGTGGAGGACGTGGCGGCCGCGCGCGGCGCGCCGGGCTGGTTCCAGCTCTACGCCACGGACAACTGGGACGCGACGCTCGGCATGATCAAGCGCGCCGAGCGCGCGGGCTGCACCGCGCTCGCTCTCACCGTGGACATCCCGGCGCGCAACCTCGAGCCTTCCGCGCGTTACAACAACCGCGCCGCGGACCCGCGCTGCCAGGGCTGTCACGCCTCGGGCGGCTCGCCGTGGCGCCTGCGGCACATGTTCGACGGCGTCGACATGACGAGCACGCAGATGGGCAGCGCGTTCCTCACGTGGGACTACGTGAACAAGCTCAAGGGCGCAACGTCGATGAAGGTGCTCGTGAAGGGCATCGTCACCGCGGAGGACGCGAAGCTCTCGATCGAGCACGGTGCGGACGGCGTGATCGTGTCGAATCACGGCGGCCGCTCGGACGAATCGTTGCGCGGCACGATCGAGGCGCTACCCGAAGTCGTCGAAGCGGTGCGCGGCCGCGTGCCGGTGATCGTCGACAGCGGCTTCCGCCGCGGCACCGACGTGTTCAAGGCGCTCGCGCTCGGCGCCGACCTGGTCGGCGTGGGCCGGCCGTATCTCTGGGGGCTCGGCGCGTTCGGTCAAGCCGGCGTCGAGAGGGTGCTCGACATCTTGAACCGCGAGCTCCGCATCGTGATGCAGCAGATGGGCGCGACGAGCCTCGCCGCGATCTCCCGCACCTCGTTACACCTTTGATTTGGTGTCTGACACCGAAGAGGCTCAACCCTGAACGGTGACGAGCACGCGGCGCCGCTGCGAGTGCAACCGGTGCTCCCACAGATACACCCCCTGCCAGGTGCCGAGCGCGAGCCGACTCCTTCTTATAGGGATCGTGAGGCCGGACTGCGTGAGCACGCTGCGCACGTGCGCCGACATGTCGTCCGGCCCCTCGGCGGTGTGCACGAAGCGCGGGTCGCCGTCGGGCGCCAAGTCGCCCATGAACGTCTCGAGGTCGCGCCGCACGTCGGGATCGGCGTTCTCGCAGATCATCAGCGAGGCGCTCGTGTGCGTGACGAACACGTGGCAGAGGCCGGTAGCGACGCCGGCGGCGCGCACGGCGTCGGCGACGCGCTCGGTGATCTCGTAAGTGCCGCGGCCGCGCGTGTCGAGCTCGATCTCCTGCTGAAACACCGAATTACCCTCCTTGACGCGGCGGACCCGGGCGGCCCGTACGAGTACAATACCGCGCCGATGACGCCCGAGCGATTCGAGAAGCTTCGCCGCACGCTCCTGCGCCGCCAGCCCGATCTCACGGCGCTCGCGGACAGCGTCAACAAGCCGCACAACGTCTCGGCGATCCTGCGCACCGCCGACGCCG
>DASUFK010000267.1:0-13727 GCA_036274615.1 Gammaproteobacteria bacterium
CGGTAAACACGTTCGCGTAGTCGTACCCATTGTTCGCGCACGTATCGATCCCATACGCATACCGATTGATCAGCTGCGTGATCTGCGCATAGTCGAGCGCCGTGAGCTCAGTCCCCGCGGCCTGCGCCGCACCAATCCCGACCGCGGCGCGACCGGCAAAGAACCCGACCCCAACGAGCACGGCAACCCCGATGATCGAAGCGATGCGCCTAACCATAAAACCTCCAGTCTCACTTTGGCCCACGCGTTAACCGCGAAGGCTGCGGCCGTACCTCGAACGGCCCTCCCGAGACCCTCGCCGCACAGGGATGTGCGGCGAGGAGCCCCAGGGATGGTATTCCGGCGTGTCTCGGGAGGGCCGTTCGAGGTGCGGCCGCAGCCACCACACCATCAATGGCCAAAGTGAGACACCACCCAACACCGGTCAATTGGTAGCGAAGCAGTAGAACAACCCGGCCCCGCCGGTCGCGACGAGGTTCTGCTGCCCGCACCCGCGCGATGCGTGCGCCGCGTTCCACGACGTGCCGTCGTCGCCGCCGCCCTGCCGGTCGTGATGGCCGAGCATCGCACTGCCCTCGGCCGCGTTGCTCGTCCAGTTCGAGCACGTGTGATCCATCGCGTCCGTGAACGACCGGCCGTTGCTCTGCGACCCGGTGAGGATGTCGTGCGTGTTCGGATTGTCGCCGCGGCCGTTGACCACCGCTCCCTTCTCGGTGAGCGAGTTCTCCTTGCTGAGCTTGTTGTTGCCGCTGTGCAGATCGTCGACGTTGGCGGCCACCTGCACGCCCTTGGCGTTGAACCACGGGCCTCTACCGATCCGGTCGCGCGCGTTCACCGCCGGCTGCCCGTTCGCCGCGCTCGCGCTCAAGTACGCGTGCCAGGTCTTCGAGCCCTGCCCGGCCGCGGCGCCGAGCTGCTGGCAGTGCGCGTCCGCGCCCGCGAGCCCGCCGAGCTTGGCGCCGTCGCCGGACCCCGCGCTCGTGATGAAGAAGCTCATGCTCGTGTTTTGCGCGCTCGCGGCAAACACCGCGCAGAGCGCGGCGACCGACGCACAACTGATCAAGGACAATGACGCTTTCATCGGAACCCCCTCGTTTTTGGTTGGTGCTCGCGCCGCCCGCGATTGCAGGAGCGAATCGACGGCCTTACGGCGGCGCGCCTCGGGAGTCTAACCGAACCTCGGCCGGCCCCGTCTACCCCCGGATGAGGTGCAGCGCGTCGACCACGCGATCGTCGGTCCAAGTGCTGATCCGCTGCCAGACCGGCGGCTCGCCGCAGGCGCGCGTGACGTTGATCGCCGGCGGCGAGCTCGCGTCGAGCCGCGGCGTGGCGCGCGTGATGATGCCGCTCTGCGTGCGGTACACGGAATACAGGCTCGCGGTGTCGATGTCGTGGTACACCGAGCTGCCGTAGGTCGCGTCCACGAGGAAATTCCAGTCCCGCAGCGCCCCGGCGAGCTCCACCACGTCCACGGCCGTTTTGCCGCCGAGATTGTGCGCGATGTTCGGCTCGCTGTTTTGCTCATCGGCGGAGCGATAGCGCCCCTCGAGCCGGTCGAGCCGGTACTGCGCGTCGAGCCCGAGCAGATTCGCCCAGCTCTTCCACTTCAGGAACTCGGCGTCGATGCGCCATTGATCGCCGAACAGCGGCAAGTCGCGCTCCTGGCAACGGTCGCCGGTGCGCAGGTGCGCGACCCACTGGCGGCCGTTCATCCGGTCGAACGTGAGCTCGGCGATCAGCGACTCGGCGGTGAGCGCGTGATACGTGTAGATCGACGCCGACAGCAGCAGCACCGCGAGCAACGCCGCGACGACGGCGAACAACATCGAGACTTTGAGCAGTCGGCGCATGCGCTTCGGACCTCGCGGGACGACCCTCGAAAATCGCCTCAAATTCTCATGCGTCGTGCGAGAATAACATGCGCCATTGCCCATTCCGGACACGCCGATGCAGGACGCCGTCAGACACATCGTCGAACGATTCAAGCTGATTCCGCATCCCGAGGGCGGCTACTACCGCGAGGTGTATCGCTCGCCGCTCGAGATCCAGCACCCGGGCGTGGACGCGCGCCACGACACGAGCCGGCGCGGCAGCACCTTCATCTACTTCCTGCTCGGGGCGAACGACTTCTCGGCTTTTCACCGCGTGCGCTGGAGCGACGAGATCTGGCACCTGTATGCCGGCGGACCGCTCGAGCTGCACACGATCGATGCGCAGCACCGCTACGCGTGTCACGTGCTCACCGGGGACGTGTCGAACGGCGAGCCCGCGCACGTGGTGCCCGGCGGCGTGTGGCAAGCCACGCGGCTCGCGCGCGATGCGGCGTGGGCGTTCTGCGGCTGCACGGTGGCGCCCGGCTTCGACTTCGCCGACTTCGAGATGCCGCCCGCGCGCGACCTCGTGGGCATCTACCGCCAGCACGAGAAGATCATCCGCGAGCTCACGAGGCGCTGAAGGTGCTCACGATCTACGGCCGCACGAACTCCGTGAACGTGCAGAAGGTGCTCTGGTGCCTCGCCGAGCTCGAAGTTCCGCACGTGCGCATCGACGCTGGCCTCGAGCACGGCAAGAACAGCGAGCCGTGGTACCTCGCGCTCAATCCCAACGGCCGCGTGCCCTTGCTCCGGGACGGCGACTTCAGCCTGTGGGAGTCGAACTCGATCGTGCGCTATCTCTCCGCGAAGCACGGCTTGGGCACCCTGTGCCCGTCGTCGCTCGAGACGCGCGCGCACGCGGAGCGCTGGATGGACTGGCAGCTGTCGACGCTCGTCACACCCGTGTCGATCGTCTTCTGGAACCTGATCCGCACGCCGGCCGACCGCCGCGACGCGGCCGCCGTCGCCAAGAACACGGCCGAGGCCAACAGCGTGCTCGAGCGGCTCGACGGCGAGCTGCGCGCGCAGCCGTACGTCGCGGGCTCTCGGTTCACGATGGGCGACATCCCGGTCGGCGCGGTCGTCCACCGCTGGCTCGCGCTGCCCGGCGTGGAGCGGCCGGCGTTCCCGGCGCTCGAGGCCTGGTACGACCGGCTCGTCGAGCGGCCGGCTTACCGCGCGCACGTGATGCTGCCGCTGTCCTGAACAAAGTCTTTGACGGCATTCAGGCGGTGCGGTACTTTCGCGACGTAAGCCGATAGAACTAAACGAGAAAGGCTGAGCCGGCGAACAGCGACGAGCGCGCGCCCCGCGGCAGTGGGACGTGAACTGTGTCCGGGACGCGGCTCGGCCCGTCTCGACATAATCCCGGCCAGCGTGTCCGGCCGATAGGGCCGCAATAGTGGGGAGCGCCGCGCGCAGTGAACGCGCCGGAGTGCAGGGGAAACAAAAGGATGTCTATGAATCGTGCGCGCCGCGCCTTCGCCGGCCTCGTCTCGCTCACCGCGCTCGCTTTCGCAACCGCTAACGCCCAGGACGCACCCGCCGTGCAGGACGAGCCGTTCCCGCGGCCGGCCGCGCTCGAGCCGGCAGTGCAGTTCTGGACGCGCGTCTATACCGAGATCACCACCCGCGAAGGCTTCATCCACGACGACACGCGGCTCGACGTGGTGTATCAGACCGTG
The DNA here is from genome assembly GCA_036274615.1 of Gammaproteobacteria bacterium. Taxonomy (GTDB): domain Bacteria; phylum Pseudomonadota; class Gammaproteobacteria; order Steroidobacterales; family Rariloculaceae; genus FEN-1219. The sequence goes on from DASUFK010000267.1 coordinate 3,560, forward strand.
AAGGTCGGCGACGACTTGAGCACGCGCGAGCGCCGCCGCCGCGTGGAGCGCGCCGTGGATCAATATCAAGCTATCCTCACGAAGCTCGCCGGCGGCGCGCGAACCAACTTGAGCGGCGAGGAGGAGCGCGTCCTTCACCTGTTCCCCGAGGGCACCAGCAGCACGGAGCTCCGCGCGGCCGCCTCGCGGGTGCGCTTCCAGCTCGGGCAAGCCGATCGCTTCCGCGCGGGGCTCATCCGCTCCGGCACGTGGAAGCAGTACATCTACGACGTGCTCGACAAGCAGGGCTTGCCCCGCGAGCTCGCAGCGCTGCCGCACGTCGAGTCGTCGTTCGATCCCACTGCCTATTCGAAGGTGGGCGCCGCCGGCATGTGGCAGTTCATGCGCTCCACCGGCGTTCGCTACATGCGCATCGACCACGTGGTCGACGAGCGGCGCGATCCGTTCCTGGCGTCCGAGGCGGCAGCGCGTGTGCTCGCGGACAATTACGACGTGCTCCAGAGCTGGCCGCTTGCGGTCACGGCGTACAACCACGGCGTCGGCGGCATGCGCAACGCCACCGTGCAGCAGAAAACCAAGGACATCGCCACGATCGTGGCCAAGTACCAGAGCCGGTCGTTCGGCTTCGCGTCGCGAAATTTCTACACGGCGTTCCTCGCGGCCGTGCAGATCGACCGGAACCCCACGAAGTATTTCGGCTCCATCAACATCAATCCGCCGTCGGACACGGGAGTCGTCGTCGTTCCCGACTTCCTGAGCGCCGATGCGCTCGCCGATGCGCTGAATCTGCGCGAGGGCAAGCTCCGCGAGCTGAACCCCGCGCTGAGCGACGCCGTTTGGTCCGGCGACAAGCTCGTGCCGAAAGGCTTCTCGTTGCGCGTGCCGAAGGCCACAGCCGCCGTGGCCGAAGAACTCATGGCCGCGATCCACGCGGATCAGCGCTTCGCGTCGCAGCGGCAGGATCTCCAGCACAAGGTGCGCCGCGGCGACACGCTGTCGACGATCGCCGCCGAGTACCACGTGAGCCTGGCCGCCCTCATGCGCATCAACGGGCTCGGCGCCCGCGACATGATCCGCGTGGGCCAGCTCATCAATCTGCCGGTGGACGCGCGCGGCGGCGCCGCGCCGGCCGCCGTGCTGGCGCGGGCCGAAGCGCCCGCACCGGCCGCGCCCGTGGCGGCCACGACGGCGCCGGTCGCCGCCGACGGCACGTACGTCGTGCGCAGCGGCGATAGCCTCGACCGCATCGCGAAGCGCCTCGGCACCACCGTCGACGCGCTGATCGCCGCGAACACGCTCGGCAACAAGAACGTGATCTTCCCGGGGCAGACGTTGCAGCTGCCCGGCACCGCGACGGCGCCGAGCGCCGTGCTCGCATCGAATACGGAGGCGCCGTCGGCCGCAGCCGGCGCCCTGGCAACCGCGCCCGGCCGGCCGGCCGCGATACCCGCGGTGGCCGTCACGGCGGCGGAAGCCGACGAGCGGGACGAAGTGGCCACCGACGAGCTCGCGGCCGCGCTGCAGCCGGCCGTGCTCGCGAACGGCGAGCCCTCGCCGGTCGACGACGGCGGCGCAAGCGACGTGAACGCTCTCGCCACCGAGCAAGCCGACCTCGCGGCCGACCCGAGCAACTACTCCGTCAACGCCAGCAACCAGATCGAGGTGCAGGCGCTCGAGACGCTCGGCCACTACGCCGACTGGCTCGAGATCCCCACGCAGCGGCTGCGCGACATCAACAAGATCAGCTTCAAGGAAGCCGTGGTGATCGGCCAGATGCTCACACTCGACTTCAGCAAGATCGACCAGATGACCTTCGAGCAGCGCCGGGTGGCCTATCAGCAGCAGGAGCAGGGCGAGTTCTTCATGACCTACCAGATCGCCGAGGTCGAGAACCGCAAGATCAAGCCGGGCGAGTCGCTGTGGGTGCTCGCAGCCCGCACGTACAAGGTGCCGGTGTGGCTGCTGCGTCAGTACAATCCCGACTTGAACCTCGACCGCGTGTCGGCGGGAATCGTTGTGAAGTTCCCGCGGCTCAAGAAGTTCGAGACGGGCCAAGACGCGGCCGCGCCGGCGGTCGCCGACATCGGACCGGGCGCGGAGGCGAACAACTGACGCTCCCGCGGGCGGCGTGGGGTGCCAGATGACCGAACCGCCCTCCTCCGACATCGAGCCGAGCCTCGAAGGCCGCGTGATCGCGGTGCCTGAGGCGCGTCAACTCGACGTGCTCGCAAACCTGCTCGAGAAGCGCGGCGCGCGCGTGCTGCGCTGCCCGCTCGTGGGGATCAAGGACGCGCCGGATCCGCGGCCCGTGGTCGCATGGATCGAGCGGCTCGTCGCGCAACCCGCCGATCTGCTCGTGATCTACACCGGCGAAGGCGTCGAGCGCTTGCTCGGCTTCGCGCGGCGCGCCGGGCTCGAGGAAGCGTTCGTCGCGGCGCTCGGCAAGACGCCGAAGATGACGCGCGGGCCGAAGCCGAAGCGCGCGCTGCGCCGGCTCGGCCTCGACTCCGAGTACGAGGCGGCCGAGCCCACCACGCACGGGCTCATCGAGACGCTGTCCGCGATCGACCTCGCCGGCAAGCGCGTGGCCGTGCAGCTCTACACCGCCGACCAAGACCCCGAGCTACTGGACTATCTCCGCGACCACGGCATCGAACCGGACTGCGTCGCGCCCTACGTCTATGCCTCGGCGGCCGAGGACGATCAGGCCGCGGCGCTCATCGACGAGCTCGCGGCCGGGCGCGTCGACGCGATCGCGTTCACGAGCAAGTCGCAGGTGCAGCGGCTCGTGAAGCTCGCGCGCGAGCGCGGCGTCGAAGGCGCGCTGCGCGCGGGGCTCGAGCGCGCGCGCGTGGCTGCGGTTGGGCCGATCGTTGCGGCGGAGCTCGAGAACTTGGGCTTCCGCGTGGACGCGATGCCGGAGGACAGCTTCTCGATGAAGCCGCTGGTCACGGCGCTCGGCGAGCTGCTCGGCAGCGCGTAGGCCGCGGCAGGGCCCGCGCTCAGAGGCTCCAAATCGCGAGCACGCCGGCCGCGAACTGCAACCCTGTGATGAAGAACGCGTTCAACAGGAAGAAGAACACGCCGAGCACGGCCGCCAGCGGCCACGCGACCCAACGCCTGATGCGGGGGAAGTAGAACCGCCGTAGCGAGGCGCCCAAGTACCCGAACTGCCACAGCAGCATCGCGGCCATGAACGGGAGAAACATGGCGAGACTGGACCCGATCAGGCGTGACTTGATCCCGGCGGTGAGGACCAGCTGCGAGATCAGCAGAAACGTCAGGTAATGCATGCTGAGCACCGCATGCTCGACGAGCAGCGGCCTGCGGCGGTGGAAACATACAAACAAAGCAAGCGCCAGCAGGAAGACCGAGGCGAACGACAGCGGCGTTGCGACGGCGTTGAGCAAGCCGTTGAAGCGCTCGCGAGTTTCGTCCGTAGCTTGTTCGACGGAACCCTGCTTCTTCTCGTACATCCGCTCGAGGATGCCGAACCGGTCGACTTGGAACAGCGTGGCGCCGATGCTCTTGCCGGCGGGGAACGCCACGGGGACGGTGGTCAACTTGATGTCGGTTCCTGGAACCCCGAGCGTGAAGGACGTCTGGCCCGCCGTGATCAGCGCGTAGGCGATGATCGCGGTCAAGAGCAGTCGCAACGGCTTCACATACGGCCGATGCCGGCCGCCAGCGAACTCCAACGCGAGGAAACCGGGGCGAAACATCAGCAACTTGAGCGTGCGCCAGATCTTGCCGTCGAGATCGAAAATCTCGGCCGGCAGCGTGCGCGTCACGAAGTGCCAGACGGTCAGGTCGCTCGGCTCCAGGCGTTCCTCGCCACAGCTCGAGCAATAACGTCCGTCGAGAGGATTGCCGCAACTAGCGCACGTGACGGACATGGCGCCGACTAGTTTCCTGCGCGCGGCGGCTTCCGCTGCGAGAGCGCATAGCCGAGCCCGCAGCCGATCGCGATTCCCATGGCGATGCCGGCTCCCTGGCCGATGGACTCAGCGTTCACGGACGATCCGCTGCTCATGTCCCACCCCCCAAGCTCTCGAGACGTGCGCTCGAGGCCCGAATTTGTTGTTGTCTGCTGCGGCCCGGGCGGCACGCGCCGCCGAAGCGCGGGTGCTCGGATATTAGCAAAACCGGGACGGTTGCCGGAGATCTCGGCGTGGTCGCTCGGGGGTAGGGGAACGGGCTAGCGGCGGTGCCGGAGCTGCAAGGCCGTCTTGCGGCCGTCGGCGGTGGGCTGGTACCAGACCGAGAAGTCGGAGATCGCCGTTTGGAACGCCGCGACCGGGTCGGGGCTCTGCACCACGTCGAGCGCGTCGAAGCCCACGCGCAGCATGAAGAACAGCTGCTCGAGCAGCACGTCGCCGACCGCGCGAAGCTCGCCCTTGAACCCGTAGCGCTCGCGCAGGAGCCGCGCGTAGGAATAGGCGCGGCCGTCGCGGAACTTGGGGAACTCGAGCGCGATGAGCGCGAACTTGTGCACGTCGTCCGCGATGAGCTCGGGCGCTTGATCGCTGTGTAGCCGGATGCCGAGCAGCGTGCCGCGCGCGAGCAGCGCGTCACGCTGCTTCTGCCATTGCTCGAAGCTCACGATCACTGCGCCCGACGGGGGAATAGTTTCCGCCGCACTCGCGTCGACGAACGGATCCGTCACTAGCTTGCCGTCTTTGATCAACGACATCAGTGCGCCGCTTCAGCGCCGTAGACCGACGCCTTGAACGGCTCGATGCCCACTCGCCGATAGGTGTCGATGAAGCGCTCGCCAGGCTCGCTGCGCTCGAGATAGGTGTCGACGATCTTGCGGATCGCGCCCGGCACTTCGGCCTGCGGCAATCCGGGACCCAATCGGTCACCGAGCGTCGCCTTCTCGTCCGACGAGCCGCCGAGCGTGAGCTGGAAGAACTCCTCGCCGCGCTTGTCGACGCCCAAGATGCCGATGTGGCCTACGTGATGGTGACCGCAGGCGTTCATGCAGCCCGAGATGTTGATCGTGAAGTGGCCGATGCGCTGGAGCTCGTCGATGTCGTTGAACGCCCGGCTGATGTCCTGCGCGATGGGGATCGCGCGCGCGTTCGCGAGCGCGCAATAGTCGAGACCCGGGCAGCAGATGATGTCGGACAGGAGCCCGAGATTCGGCGTAGCGAGCTCGAGCGCGTAGAGCTCGCGCCACAGGTTCTCGAGCTCGCTCTGCTTCACGTCGACGAGCACGAGGTTCTGGCGGTGGCTCACGCGGATCTCGCCGAAGCTGTGCCGGTCGGCCAGGTCGGCCAGGGCGTCGAGATTGTCGGCCGTGATGTCGCCGGGCACGCGGCCCGGGGCCTTGAGCGAGACGTTCACGATCGCATAGCCCGGCACCTTGTGCTCGACCACGTTGCCGCGCATCCAGCGGTCGAAGGCGCGGTCGGCCTTGCGGCGCGCGTCGAGCTGCGGCGTGATGTCCTCGAGCTTCTCGTAGCTCGGGGGCGCGAAGTACGCCTTGATGCGCTCGACCTCTTCCTCCGGCACCTTGAGCTGGCCGTTCTTCGTGAGCTCGAATTCCTTGTCGACGAGCTCGCGATATTTGTCGATGCCCATCTGGTTGACGATGATCTTGATCCGCGCTTTGTGGATGTTGTCGCGCCGTCCGAGCATGTTGTAGACGCGCAGGATCGCCTCGACGTACGTGAGGATGTGCTCCGGCGCGAGCCACTTGCGGATCGTCTGGCCGATGTACGGCGTGCGGCCGAGACCGCCGCCCACGAGCACCTCGAAGCCCATCTCGCCGTGCTCGTTCTCGTGCATGCGCAGGCCGATGTCGTGCACCGCCACGGCCGCGCGGTCGTGCGGCGAGCCCGTGATCGCGATCTTGAACTTGCGCGGCAAGTACGAGAATTCGGGGTGCAGGAACGAGTACTGGCGCAGCAGCTCGCAGTACACGCGCGGGTCGGCGAGCTCGTCCTTCGCGCAGCCCGCGTATTGATCCGACGTGATGTTGCGGACGCAGTTGCCCGACGACTGGATCGACGTGATCTCGGCCTCGCCGAGATCCTTGATGGCGTCGGGCGCCTCCTCGAGCTTGATCCAGTGATATTGGACGTTCTGGCGCGTGGTGAAGTGCGCGAAGCCCTTGTCGTACTTGCGTGCGACGTGCGCGAACGTGCGCATCTGGTTGGACGACATCGTGCCGTACGGCACGTTGACGCGCAGCATGTAGGCGTGCAGCTGCAGATAGAGACCGTTCATCAGGCGCAGCGGCCGGAACTGATCCTCGTTGAGCTCGCCCGCGAGACGGCGCTTCACCTGGCGGCGAAACTGCGCGGCGCGCTCGGCGACGAACTTGGCGTCGAATTCATCGTATCGGTACATGCAATCCCCTATTCCTTCGCGTTCCGATTGACGCGCGCGGCGCCTTCCGCGCGCCGGTCGCCCTCGGGAGCGATGCCGGCGATCGCGACCTCGGCGTCGTCCATGTCCGTGCGCACGGTGGGGCCGAACGCGCGAATCACTTCGCGGATCTCCACCGGCCTGACCTTGCCGTTGTCGACCTTGACTTGGATCAGCGTGGGGTCGATGACGAGACAGCGCGCCACGGCCTGTTTGGCAATTTCCAACAGGCGCTGCGCGGCGCTATCGTCGTCGACGACGGACCCATGGTCGATCGCGGTGTCCCACCGTTCGTCGGGCGCGAGAAATACCACGCGGCCATCGACGAGGCGGTTGGCGATGATCATCTGCGGCATCGGCAAGGTCGGGAACAGCCCGGGGCAGCCAGTCAGGCCGCCATTTTACACATCCGACCCGCACGGATAGTTATAAGAAGTCCGACGTTGGATATGCCCCAAGCGGAAAATAGGGACATGTTACTTTTTCGGCTGGTGCGCTGAGCGCTAGTCGGCGAGGGCGAGCGGCAGCCGAAAAAGTAACACGTCCCTATTTTCCGCGGGCGGCGAAGGGCACTACGCCCTGGGTGTTGCCGGCCTGCCAGCGCGCGAGGAATGTGAGGAAGTCGGCGGGCGGTAGCGGCTTGCCGATCTGGTAGCCCTGGGCGTACTCGCAGCCGAAGCTCGTGAGCCGGTCGAGCACCTCGGCGGTCTCGACACCCTCCGCGACCACGCTCAGGCCGAGCTTGTGGGCGAGCTCGATCGTGGTCCTCACGATGGCCTCGTCCTTCGGCTCCTGCATGCTCATGACGAACGACTTGTCGATCTTGAGCTCGTCGACGGGCAGGCGCTTGAGCTGCGCGAGCGCCGACTGTCCCGTGCCGAAATCGTCCACCGCGATCCTGAAGCCGAGCTCGTGGATGCACGAGACCACGGCGAGCGATTTGTGGACGTTGTGCATGATCGCGCTCTCGGTGACCTCGAGCGTGATCTGCTTCGGCTCGAGCCGATGCTGCTTGACGAGGTCGAGCAGGTAGTACGGCAGGTACTCGTCGACGAGGTCGTCCACCGAAATATTCACCGCCACCGACAGCTTGAGCCCCTGGTCGCGCCACCCCGCGACACGGACCACGGCCTCGCGCAACACCCAGCGCGTGAGATGCGCGATGCCGCCGGCCTGCTCGATCGCGCCGACGAACGCGTCGGGCGTCAGCAGCCCGAGATCCGGATGCTGCCAGCGCACCAGCGCCTCCGCGCCGTAGACCTCGCGCGTGCGGCAATCGACCTTCGGCTGGAAGTTGAGCCGGAGCTCGCCCTTCTCGAGCGCCTGCGGAAAGTCACCCACGATGCGGATCTGCCGCAGCGACCGGTCATCCTGTCCCAGCCGGTAGACGCACGCGGTCTCGTGGCGCGCGAGCGCCTCGCTGCGGGCGCTCGAGGCACGCCGGCAGAGCTCGGCCGCGTCGCGGCTGTGCTCCGGGAAGCAGGCGATCCCGGCCGTGGCCTGCAGCGAGACGTTGGCGCCGCCGATGCGCACGCCGCCGCGCAGCAGATCCACCTGGTATTCCACCCACTGCAGCGTTTGCTGCGCGTCGAAGCCCGGTAGCGCGAACAAGAACTCGTGCGCGCTCACGTGGCCGATGAGCTGGCCTTCGCCGACTCGGCCGCGCAGCAGCCCCGCAGCGAGCTTCACCACCTCGTCCCCGGCGCGATGCCCGAGCGACGAGACGATACCCGCGAACCGGTCGAGCCCGATGACCACCACGCCGATGGGTCCGCCCGCCTCGATCGCGGTGCGCAGCTGGCTGATGAACAGCTCGCGGTTCGGCAGTCCCGACAGGCTGTCGTGGTGCGCCGTGTGGAAGATGTGGCGCTCGCGGTCCGCGATCGCCTGCTGCATCGCGTTGAAGCTGCCGGCGAGCTCGCCGAGCTCGTCGGACGAGCGCACCGGGATTTCTTCCGTGTACACGCCCTCACGCATTCGGCGCGCGGCCGCCACGAGGTTCCGCACGGGCCGAGTAACCGTCTGCGCGAGCCAGAACGACCCCACGATCGCCAAGAGCAGCGACAGGCTCGTGATCGTGAGCAGGATGTTGCGGATCCGCCGATACGAGGCGTTCGCCTCGTCGAGCGAAAGCTGCAACGCCACGTGCACGTCGCTGCCGCTCAAGAACGGCCGCAGCAGCGAAATATACCCGCCGTGCGGCCCGGCGGTCTTCTGAGCGCCGAACAGGCCGGGCTCGACACCGGCGAGCGCGGCGGTCCGCGACTCGCGCGGCAGCGTGGAGACGATCACCTGCGGCGGCGACGCCCCGGCAAACCGCACGAACGACACCGAGAGGCCCGTGAGGCTCTGCAGGCGGGCGGCAAGCTCCTCGTCGATCGGGAAGCCGAGCATGACTTCGGCGCGGGTGTCTGGCACCCGCAGCGGCACGGTCACCGTCCAGTAGGGCACGCCGCCGAGCGGGACCACGCGATTGCTGACGCTCTCGAGCGACGCGCCTTGCGGCAGCGGCGTGAATCCCGCGCCGTAGGCCGTGTCCTCGTCGCCGGCGGAGCTCGCAACCACGTTGCCGTCGAGATCGAGCAGCAGCGCTACGGGCGCGCTGGCGCGGCCCGCCTGATTGGCGAGCGCCGAGCGGATCGTCTCGCGATCGCCGCTCGCGAACGCCTGCTTGAAGCCGTAGTCCGCGACGAGGACCTTGACGGTGCTCGAGAGCTGCACCGCGCGATTGCTCACCGTCTCGTCGAACAGCACGCCCGCGAGCTCGACGTTCTTGCGCGCGCGCTGGTCGACGTCGAGCTTCACGGCATTGAGCACGGGGACGAGCGCGACGAACTGGATCACCGTCACGAGCGCGACGGCAAGCAGCAGCACCTTGTGCCGGAAGCTGAATTGCCTCACGACGCCCGGGACCTCCCCCGCGGTTCCCGAACGGATTTCGAGAACTGCTAACCAGGTATCGATACTACGGACACATGCGCCGCGGTAGTGTGCGTTCGGTCACGGTTGCACACCGTGGCTCGCTTCTAACATGTTGCTCTGCCTACGCTTATTGGCGAGACTCGATGACCACGAGCCGCATGGTTCGGCCACGCCTTCAACCCGTGATGTGCTTGCTCGCGCTCAGCTTCGCGAGCGGCTGCTGGGCGGGCGCTCTCGACGTCACGGTGGTCGACGCGCACGGCGCCCCCGTGGGCCTCGTGGCCGTGTACGCGGTCCCCGACAAACCCGCCGCGGCAACACCGGCCAAGCCCACCGCCGTCATGGACCAAAAGCGCAAGGAATTCGTGCCGCACGTGCTCGTGGTGCAGACCGGAACGTCGGTGGACTTCCCGAACAACGACACGGTGAGCCACCACGTGTATTCGTTCTCGGAGCCGAAGTCCTTCGAGCTGCCGCTCTACAAGGGCGACGCCCACCCGCCGCTCGTGTTCGACAAGCCGGGCATCGTCGTGCTCGGCTGCAACATCCACGACGAGATGCTCGGCTACATCTACGTGGTGGACACGCCCTACTTCGCCACCACCGACGAGGCAGGTAAAGCGCGTATCGCGCTGCCGGCCGGCGGCTATAGCGTGCGCGTCTGGACACCGCGCGCGGGCGCGGCGGACCTGCCGATGGAAGTCGCGGTCACTCTCGACGGCGCCAATCGATCCCTCGCGTTTCAGATCAAGGGCCGGCTGCAACCCGAGCACGATCACGGAGGCGCGGGGCTTTCATGGCAACGCTACTGAGGCTCGCCGCCGGGTCGGTCGCAGTCGCGGCGCTCGCGGGCGCCGCCACCGCCGCGGAG
>DASUFK010000268.1:0-8366 GCA_036274615.1 Gammaproteobacteria bacterium
GTAACATGTCCCTATTTTTCGCGGTCAGGATGCGAGGTTCTTGGGGGCGGTGACTGACGGCTCGGCGGCGGCGCCCGCCTCGCCGTTCTCGCGGATGCCGTACTTCGCCATCAGGTCGTAGAGCGTGGGGCGCGTGACGCCGAGCAGCTCCGCGGTGCGCGAGATGTTGCCGGTGGCGCGCACCAGCGCCTGCTTGATCGCGTGCGTCTCGGCGTTCTGACGCACGACGCGCAGATTCAAGCTCGGCGGCGTGGCGACCACGTCGAGTCCCATGTCCACGGGCGCGACGAACTTGCCTTCGGCCATGATGACCGCCGCCTTGATCTTGTTCTCCATCTCGCGGACGTTGCCGGGCCACGCGTACGCCTCGATGGCGTCGTGAGCCTCGTCGGTGAACCCCTTGATCGCGCGGCCGTGCTGCTTCGCAAACTTGTTGAGCAAGTGCTGCGCCAGCAGCAGACGCCCGCCCTCCCGCTCGCGGAGCGGCGGGATGTCGATCGTGATCTCCGCGATCCGATAGTAGAGATCGTCGCGGAACAAATTGGTGGCCATCGCCTGCTTCAGGTTCTTGTTCGTGGCGCACACGACGCGCACGTCGACCGCGATCTCGGAACGGCCGCCGATGCGCTCGAACGTGCGCTCCTGGAGGAAGCGCAGCAGCTTGGCTTGCAACGCGAGCGGCATGTCGCCGATCTCGTCGAGGAACAGCGTGCCGCCGTCGGCGACCTCGATCTTGCCCGGGGTCTGCTTGACCGCGCCCGTGAATGCGCCCTTCTCGAACCCGAACAGCTCCGACTCGAGCAGCGGCTCGGGGATGGCGGCGCAGTTGATCGCGACGAACGGCTTGTTGGCGCGCGTGCTCAACGAATGGATCGCTCGGGCGAGCACTTCCTTACCGGTGCCGCTCTCGCCGAGCAGCAGCGTGGTCGCGCTGGTGGGCGCCACCTTCTCGATCGTGCGGCAGACCTTCATCATCGACTCGCAGGCGGCGATCACGCCGTCGAGCGGCGAGTTGCCGAGGGCAGCGAGCAGCCGCCGGTTCTCCGCCTCGAGCCCGTGGATGCGGTAGGCACGCTGCACGATGAGTTGCAGCGTGTCGACGTCGACCGGCTTCTGATAGAAATCGTAGGCGCCGAGGCCGACGGCCTTCACGGCGTTGTTCTGATCGCCGTGACCCGTGACCACCACGACCTTGGTGAACGGCGCGAGGCTCAGGATCTCGCGCAGCGTGGCGAACCCTTCCTCGACACCGTCCTCGTCCGGAGGCAGCCCCAGGTCCTGCAGGACGACGGCCGGCTCGTGCCGCCGCAGCTCGGCGATCGCGGCCGCGCGATCCGTGGCCGCGAGAACGTCGTAGTCCTCGAAGCACCAACGGAGCTGACTCTGGATGCCCGGATCGTCTTCGACGACCAGCAATTTGCGCCTTGTTTCACTCACGCGGCCGATGCTGCCACAAGTGCTCCGGAAACGAAAACGCGGGCGTCACAGTCCGGAGGTCCGGTTCCGAGGCCCAATGGCGCACGGGACTCTCCGCCCGAGCATCGGCTCCGCGAAGCGTCTAGGCGCCGAAAAAACCCGCGATTTCCCGGACCACGTGCTCGCGCTGCTCGGTCTCGAGCTCGGGATAGATCGGCAAGGCAAGCACTTCCGCCGCGGCGGCGTGCGCGTGCGGGAAGTCGCTCGGGGAATGACCCAGGTACGCGAAGCACTGCTGCTCGTGGAGCGGCAGCGGATAGTAGATCTCGGTTCCGACGCCGCCAGCCTCGAGATGCGCCCGCAGCTCATCGCGATGCGGCGTGCGGATCACGTATTGGTTGAAGATGTGACGCTCGCCCGGCTTGCGGTACGGCACCTCCACCCGCCCTTCCAGGCCGGCGGCGGCGAACAGCGCGTCGTAGTGGGCCGCATTGACCTGCCGCGCGGCCGTCCACGCGTCCAGGTGCTCGAGCTTGATGAGCAGCACCGCCGCCTGGAGCTCGTCCAGCCGGAAGTTGCCGCCGATCAGCGCGTGGAAGTACTTCGGCTCGCCGCCATGCACCCGCAGGATCTTGAGCCGCTCGGCGAGACCTGCGCTGCGCGTGACGCACATGCCGGCGTCGCCGAACGCGCCGAGATTCTTCGTGGGAAAGAACGACAGACAGCCCACGTCGCCGATGCTGCCCGCGCGCCGGCCGTCCGCGAGCGACGCGCCGATGGCCTGCGCCGCGTCCTCGACGACCGCGAGACGGTGACGACGCGCGATATCCATCAGTGCGTCCATGTCGGCCATCTGGCCGTACAGGTGGACGGGGATCAGAGCCTTGACCACTCCGCCCGTGCGGCGGTTGACGAGCCGGTCTCCCACCTGCTCGCACTGCGACGCCAGCGTGGCCGCCACCGCCTCGGGCGACAGGTTGAACGTCAGCGGATCGATGTCGCAGAAGAGCGGCCGGGCTCCGAGGCGCGAGACGACGCCCGCGGTGGCAAAGAACGTGAACGGCGTGGTGACCACCTCGTCGCCGGGTCCCACGTCGAGCGCCATCAGTGCCACGAGCAGCGCGTCGGTACCCGACGACATGCCGATGCCGTGGACGGCTTGCGAGTAGGCCGCGATGCGCTTCTCGAGCTCCGCTACTCGGGGACCGAGCACGAAGCGCTGGCTGTCGCACACTTCGCGGATCGCCTGCTCGATCTCGCCGCGCAGCGGCTCGTATTGGCCCCTGAGATCGAGCAGCGGTACTTTCGTGGTCAACGGGATCCTTTCCTCGGAGCGCAAGAAGGTGGCGCTGCCGCCGAGCTGAAGTGTGAGGAGCGCGCAAGCCGCGTGCAACCGTGCGCGGCCGCGAAGTTCCGAGCCATTTCACGCGAGCCTGCGCACATTGCGCCGCGGCTCGTGCGAAATGGGGTCGAACCCGAATGGGGAAGAGGGCGACGCTGCCACAGCCAGCGCGTAAGGAAACCGCCGCCGACAGACGGGACTACCCATGGCTTCCATCAGCTACGGGCCTGACAGCGCGCCCTCAAGACTCAACTGGTGGGTAGACCGGATGTTCTTGTCGTTCGCAGGATAACCGTGCCGGAGGCATCCGCCAAGGGGCGCGCAAAGTGCCGGAATTTCCGGGAGTTAGCCTCAGTTTCGGGAGCCGGCGTGGCGGCCCTCGAAGGTTCGGCCCGACGGGCGGCTCTCGCCGCCCGCGACCCTCGTGCCACAGCTGGGGGCGAGCGCCGCCGACTATTGCAGCGTAAACCGAATCCTCAGGCGTACCAGCCGCTCGAAGACCTCGCCCCCGCGCGCGAACGGCTCGTACTGGTACTGGGCCACCGCGGCCAGGGCGGCGCGCTCGAAATGTCCGGCCGGCTGGCTGTCGACGGTGCGAATCTCGCGCGGCTTGCCGTTGACGTCGACGACGAACTCGAGCTCGACCCACCCCTCGAGGCCGGACAGCTGCTCCGCGCGCGGATAGACGGGCGTCGCGGGCTTCAGCAGGTTGAGCTCGCCGGCGGGCGCCCAGTCGGTGAGGTATTGCCGGCGCAAGCGCATCGTGTCGAGCTGGCGGCGTAGCGCGTCCGCGGCCGCCGGATCGCGTCCGGAGCGCGCGAGCGCCGCAATCCACGGCTCGGCGCCGTCCGGATCGCCGCGGCCGAGCGCGGCAGTCGCGCTCGAGGTCAATGCCTGCGTGAGCTCCGCCCACAAGGACCCGGCTTCCGCGGAATCGGCCGCTTCGGCTTCGAGCGCGAGTAGCTGATCGAGCGCGCTTGCGCCCGCGGGCGCGATCAGCGCGCCGCTCGCGAGGCGCTGCCGCGCGGTTGCGAGCATCGCGGCGCGCCGTTGGTCCCCTTGGGCCGACCGAGCGACGGCGACTTCGTTTTCGACGAGCGCCAACGAATCCGATTTCGCCCCTAGCTTGCGCGCTTCGTCGAGGAGCGCGGCGGACGCGTCCACATTGCCCGCCTTGACGACCACGCCGGCCGCGGCCACGAGCGCCGCCGAAAGATCCGCGCGCGCACGGACGACGCCCGCGTCGGACGGGCTCACCTGCGCGGCGCGCGCGATGTAGTCGCGCGCGCTGTCGCCCGCGGGCTCGACGAGCTGGCCCCGTTGCATCCGCGCCGCGGCGATCGTGAGCAGGCTATCGAGCTCTCCCGGACGGCCGGCGGCACTCTCGGCCGCGGCCGGCACCGCGGGGGGCGGAGCAGCCGGACGCTGTTCCGCGGCTCGCGCCGTCGCGGATGCCTTCTCCGTCGCGCGTGCGCGCTCCAGCTGGGCGTTCAGGAACGCGAGGCGGCTGCTCTGCGGGTCCGCGCGCCGTACCGCCGCTAGCGCCGCGCCGACGGAGTCGAGCGAGCCGTCGAGCAGTCCGGCCTCCGCTTGCGCGAACAGCGCATCGAGAACCATCGTGAGACGTTCGCGCGCGACGGCGTGCGCCGGGTCCACGGCGAGCACCGTGAGGTAGTAGTCGAGCGCGTTGTCGCCGGACGGCTCGGCCAGGCGGCCTTCCATGAAGGCGCGCTCCGCGCGCGCGAGCAAGTCGGCGAAGCGATCGGCGGGAGGGGCGGATTGTTCGGCCGCCGGCGCCGGAGCGACGGCCGGTTCGCCGGTTCGCCCGCCCGGCCAATAGGGCGTGAAGCTCGCGACGAGCACGGCGCCGATCGTCAGCGCCGCCAACGCCGTCGCCAGCAACCAGGCGGGCAGACGCGGCATTCCGGAGCCTGGCGTCGCGGCGACACGCGGCCGGGACTCGACGACGAGGGGCGCGGGCGGCGACTCGATCCGCTCGCGCAATTGGATGCAACGGCTCACTGCCGATTCGAGCAGCAAGCGTGTGATACCGAGCGCCGGCGGCTTGATCAGCAGCCTGTGAATCTTGCGGTCCGACAAGAAACCGATCAGGTTCTGCGCGTCGGTTCGATCGGCGGCCACGAGCGTCACGAGCCGATCCTCGAATCGCTCGAGCTCCGCGATGCGCCGCGCGAGCGCGGGACCGAGCAGGGCAGCATCGAGCACCGCGATGCCGCAGCGCCCTCCCTCGATGGCCGCGCGCAACTCGTGCCAATCGGCGACCGGATAGACGGGATATTGATCGCCGCCGGCGCGCTGCACCGTGTCTTGCAGCTCCGCGTCGACGGACAGCACGAAAACGTTTGCGCCGCTCGCCGACAGCAAATCCCGGAGCGGCGTCGGGGGCAGAGTCTCGTCGAGCCCTACGCGGTACTCGAGGATGTCGCGAACTTTAGCGGGCTCGGGAGGCTTCGGCGCGTCGACCGCGCGCGTCACGGTTCGATCTTGGTATTCCGCCACCATGTCTGGCTCTCTTGTACTTGTTGTCGACGGCCGCGGGCGAGGCCGCGGGCCGGCAAATGGTTACGGTCGAGAGCTGCGTAACCTTATGTTCTGGGTAAGCACGCATTGCGTGCGGGGTCCATGTTCGCACAGTTGAGAGCGGTGCGAGAACCTTTTTGTTGCGGGATCAACGATCGTCCCCTGAGGGATGACGCTGGGCTGCGCCGTGGCGATCACGGGTCGGGCGGAGGCCCTCGGGCGGCCAGGCGGCCTAGTGCCCTCCAGTGCGGCTCGGTGCGGTCCAGGCGGCCAAGGCAGACGGCACTCCGCGGCAGTCCGCGAGACCTTCAGAGTCATCCAGCGCGCCAGGCTGCGCGAATGCGGCTTTTAGGGCACGCGAACGGGACCGCCGAGTCGACGCCACTAGCGGCGGCGAATGCGGATTTCCCTCATCAAGGTATTTCGATTCGAGCCGATATGAGCAAAGCGATCGCCAGTTTTTGGAGAGTACCGTTATGTCAACATCGGCCCAGGCCGTCGGGTTTGGTTTCGTCGAACGTCTCGCGCAGGACCTGCGCGACCAGCACATGGAGCTCCCCGGCTTTCCGGAAGCCGTGCTCCGCATCCAGCGCGCTCTGCAGTCGCCGGACACGAATACCGACGACATCGTTAGGATCTTGAGCTCGGAGCCGGCGCTCGCGGCGCGGCTGCTCAAAATCGCGAACTCGGCCGAGTTCCGCCGCATGGACCAAGACGTCACCGACCTGCGTAAAGCCGTGAGTCGCATGGGCTTCAACATGGTGCGCAGCGTCGCCGTCGCATTCGCGATGCGGCAGTTGCGGCGCAAAGACGCCTACACGCCCGCCGCCCAGAAGGAGCTCGAGCACGCCTGGAAGGAGAGCCTCGAGATCGCGGCGGCTTGCTTCGTGATCGCGAAGAGGTTTACGCGGCTCAATCCTGATCAGGCGCTGTTGACTGGGTTGCTGCACGTGCTCGGGCGGCTGTACATCATCATGCGGTCGAAGGAGGCCGAGGAGCTTTCGGAGACGGAGTTCCGTGAAGTCGTGAACAGCTGGCACGCGTCGATCGGTAAGGCGATTCTCGAGAGTTGGGGGTTGCCCGAGACGCTGCAGAGCGCGGTGGAGCATCAAGACGAGCTCGAGCTGGAGCTCGAGGGGGATGTGACGCTCACGGATGTGTTGATTGCGGCCAAGTTGCTCTCGAGCAATCGGCAGGACGTGCAGCACTACCCTGCGCTGCGGCGGCTCGGGGTGGCGGCGGGGGATCGGGCGCTGGCGGTGATGGAAGAGTATGCGGATGAGCTCAAGAGTGTGAGGAGCTCGTTGAGCGAATAGTCCCGATCCGGCTTGCTATGTTGTTGCGATCTGCGGCCGCGCGTCGATGTAGGCGACGGCACGGTCGATGCGCTGCTCAGTCCTGCGCCTGCCGACGAGCACGAGAGTCGTACCGATCCCGGGAGAGGCCGCCTGCCCGGTTAAGGCAACTCGCAACGGTTGCGCAACCTTGCCTAGCTTGACTGCAAGCGTCGTGGCAGTGGCTTCTACCGCCGTCTGTGTCGAAGCCTCGGTCCATTCCTCGAGCTTGGCGAAACGCTCTCGAAGATCGACCAGCACGGGTCGCGCGCCCGACGTCAGATGCGCCTTTGCCGCGTCGGGCGCGAAATCGTCGTAGTCCGCGTAGTAGCAACGGGCACGCTCGGCCATTTCGGCAAGGGTCTGACTCCGCTCCCGCAGGGCAGCGACGGTCTGCTCGAGCGGCGGACCATTCGAACAATCCAATTGGCGCCGCTCGAGCTGCTCCCGCAACAGCGGAACTAGACGCTCGGCGGTCGCCTTGAGCATGTGCTGCTGATTCACCCACAGCAGCTTCTGCGGATCGAAGCTCGCGGCGGAACGGCTCACGGCGCTCAAGTCGAAAAGCTCGACCAGCTCCTGGACGGTGAAGATCTCCTGATCCCCATGCGCCCATCCCAACCGCGCCAGATAATTGAGCAGCGCCTCCGGGAGGAAACCGTGCTCGCGGTATTCGAGCATGTTGACTGCCCCGTGTCGCTTGGACAGCTTCGTACCGTCCGGTCCATGAATCATCGGCAGGTGCGCGTACGCGGGCGGTTGCACCCCGAGGGCGCGCAGCAGATTGATCTGACGCGGAGTGTTGTTTACGTGATCGTCGCCGCGGATGACATGGGTGATGCCCATGTCGGCGTCGTCGACGACCACCGCAAAGTTGTAGATTGGCGTGCCATCGGATCTGCGAATGATCAGGTCGTCGAGCTCGGCATTGTCGAAAACGATCCTGCCCTTCACTAGATCGTCCACGACGACCTCGCCCTCGGTCGGGTTCTTGAAGCGCACGGCGGGGGTCACACCGGCTCGTGGCAGCACCCCGTTACGGCAGCGGCCGTCATAACGCGGTTTGCGGCCGGCGCCGAGCGCCTCGGCCCGCATCGCGTCGAGCTCCTCGCGCGTGCAATAGCAGTGATACGCCTTGCCCTCCGCCAATAGGCGGTCAGCAACTTCGGCGTAGCGGGCGAACCGGTGCGTCTGATAGATCGCGGGCGCATCGGGCTCGAGCTTCACCCACGCCATCCCGGTCAGAATCGCGTCGATGGCGGGCTGGGTGGAGCGCTCGCGATCCGTATCCTCGATACGCAGCAGAAACTGGCCATGGTGGTGACGGGCGAACAACCACGAGTACAGCGCCGTGCGGACGCCGCCGATGTGTAGATAGCCCGTGGGGCTCGGGGCGAATCGAGTGCGGACAACGGAGGTCATGCGAGGATGTCGGCAGTCTTTGGAAAATGCAGACTACTGGACAACGGCGCGCGAGCGCAAAAAACGAAACGGCGATCCCTTCGGACTGCCGTTTCGCGAATTCGGTTGAGGCGGCTTAGCGCGCTCTGCGCCGCCGCGACGCCGCTCCCGCCGCCACGAGCCCGAGCCCAGCCAGAGCATGCGATCGACGCCGCCGAGACGTTCGAGAAGGAAAACCCCACGAACCCCCGCGTCGCTACTGCCTTTACATGCGCGGCGTAGTCTATTTCGACCAGTCCCCGAACGTGCTCGAGCGGCTATTCAGGGTCGAC
>DASUFK010000269.1:0-13251 GCA_036274615.1 Gammaproteobacteria bacterium
GCGACGAGCTTGCGGACGAACTCGCTGGCCTGCTTGAACAGCGGCAGCGTCTTCTCGAGATTGATGATGTGGATCTTGTTGCGCTCGCCGAAGATGAACTGGGACATCTTCGGATTCCAGAAGCGGGTTTGGTGTCCGAAATGGACACCCGCTTCCAGCATCCGGCGCATGGATACGTCGGCCATGGAAAACTCCTTTGGGTTGATCCTCCACGCGTCCCCGCCGACGACCCCGTTTCCGGGGCACCCCGCCGACGGTTGGCGACGCGTGTGTGTATTTGCTCCCGGCTGCGCCGACCCAAGTGGTTCGTTGCCTCCGAGGCGCGCGCTTTATACCATAGCTCCCTTGCAGCAACAACGTCGACCCGCCCGCGCGAGCCCCTCGGGCAGCGCACGCGCGAGCCTTCGTAACCGCGGCTCCGAGAGCCCGCCCCAAGATGACCCGCCCAGATGACAATTACGATCAAGACGCCTGAAGAGCAGGAGAAAATGCGCGTCGCCGGCCGCCTGGCAGCGCAGGTGCTGGACATGATCGGCAGCCGCGTGCGGGCCGGCGTCTCCACCGACGAGCTCGACCGGATCTGCCACGACTACATCGTAGGGGAGCTCGAGGCCGTCCCGGCGCCGCTCAACTACCGCGGATTCCCGAAGTCGATCTGCACCTCGGTCAACCACGTGGTCTGCCACGGCATCCCGAGCGACCGCGCGCTCAAGAACGGCGACATCGTCAACCTCGACATCACCGTCATCAAGGACGGCTTTCACGGCGACACGAGCCGGATGTTCTTCGTGGGCGAGCCGTCGATCATCGCCGAACGGCTGTCGCGCGTGAGCTTCGAGGCCATGTGGCGCGGCATCCGCGCGATCCGCCCGGGCGTGCGGCTCGGCGACGTGGGCTACGCGATCCAGAGCTTCGTCGAGGAGCAGCGCTTCTCCGTGGTGCGCGAGTATTGCGGGCACGGTATCGGCCGGATCTTCCACGAGGACCCGCAGGTGCTCCATTACGGCAAGCCCGGCACCGGCGTCGAGCTGGTGCCCGGCATGACGATCACGGTCGAGCCGATGGTCAACGCCGGCAAGCGCGACGTGAAGCTCTTGTCCGACGGCTGGACCGTCGTGACCAAGGACCATTCGCTCTCCGCGCAGTGGGAGCACACGGTGCTGATCACCGACCGCGGCTACGAAGTCCTGACGCTCGGCGCCGCCGACCGCCCGCACTGACCGTGGCCACGAGCCTAGAGCCGAAGGACGAGGCCTCGAGGCCGGAGCTCATCGACCGCGCGGCGCTCGATCGCGCGTTGCGCGGCGACATCACCGCCGTCGGGGCGTTCCGCGAGGCGCTGCGCACGGCGAGCGAGCGCTTGGGCGAGCGCTTCAAGCGCAACGAGCCGATCGAGACGCTGGTGCGGGCGCGCGCGGAAGTCGTCGACCAAGTGATCCTCGCGGCCTGGGACCACTACGCGGACGAGCTGCTCGGCAGCGCGGACCTCGTGGCCGTGGGCGGTTACGGCCGGGGCGAGCTGCACCCGCACTCCGACATCGACCTCCTCGTGCTGCTCGACAGGGCGGCCGAGAACAACACCGACGAGGCGATCGGCCGCTTCCTCACGTTTCTCTGGGACATCGGCCTCGAGCCCGGCCATAGCGTACGCACGCTCGACGACTGCGAGGCGCAAGCGCGCGGCGACGTCACGATTCTCACCACGCTCATGGAGACGCGGCTGCTGCACGGCCCCGGCAAGCTGTTCGCGCAGCTGCCGGTGCGCATCGGCACCGATCGCATGTGGAGCAGCGCCGAGTTCTTCCGCGCCAAGCTCGACGAGCAGATCGCGCGCCACGCGCGCTATCACGACACGGCGTACAACCTCGAGCCGAACGTCAAGGGCAGCCCCGGCGGGTTGCGCGACATCCAGATGATCAGCTGGCTCGCGCGCCGGCACTTGGGCGTGAGTCGGCTCGAGGACCTGGTCGAGCACAAATTCCTCACCGAGGGGCAGCTCCGAATCCTCACCGCCGGGCAGGCGTTCCTCTGGAAGATCCGCTTCGGCCTGCATCTACTCACGGGCCGGCGCGAGGATCGCCTCCTGTTCGACCATCAGGTGAAGCTCGCGGCGATGCTCGGCTACGAGGACGCGAGCTTCACGCTCGCCGTCGAGCAGCTCATGCAGCGCTACTACCGCACGGTGATGGAGCTCTCGCGGCTCAACGAGATGCTGCTGCAGCTCTTCGAGGAAGCGATCCTGCTCGACAAGAACGAGCCGCCCGTGCCGCTCGGGCCGCGCTTCCAGAGCCGCAACGGGTACCTCGAGGTGTCCGACGACCAGGTGTTCGCGCGCGAGCCGTCCGCGTTGCTCGAGATCTTCCTGCTGCTCGAGCAGAACTTGGACTTGCGCGGGGTCAACGCGCGCACCATCGCGCTCGTCAAGCAGCACTTGTGGCTGATCGACGAGGAGTTTCGGCAGAACCCGCGCCACCATCGTCTGTTCCTCGACGTCCTGCGGGCGCCGAACGGCGTCACGCGCACGCTGAAGCGCATGAACACCTACGGCGTGCTCGGGCTCTACATCCCGGCGTTCGGCCGCGTGGTCGGGCGTATGCAGTACGACCTGTTCCACGCCTACACCGTCGACGCCCATACGCTGTTCGTCGTCGAGAACTTGCGGCGCTTCGCGCTGCCGCGCTTCGACGATGAGTTCCCCTCGTGCAGCGCGGTGATGCAGCGGCTCGAAAAGCCCGAGATCGCGTATCTCGCCGGCTTGTTCCACGACATCGCGAAGGGCCGCGGCGGCGACCACTCGGATCTCGGCGCGGTCGACGCCGAGGCGTTCTGTCTCGAGCACGGCATGAGCCGCTACGACGCGCGGCTCGTGGCGTGGCTCGTGAAGCATCACCTGCTGCTGTCGCTCACGGCGCAGAAGAAGGACTTGAACGACCCGAACGTCGTCAACGAGTTCGCGCGCACCGTCGGCGACCAGACGCACCTCGATTACCTCTACGTGCTCACCGTTGCCGACGTGCGCGGCACGAACCCGAAGATTTGGAACTCGTGGAAGGACACGCTCTTCTGGGAGCTCTATCAGTCGACGCGCCGCGCGCTGCGCCGTGGGGTCTCCAATCCGATCGACAAGGACGAGCTCATCACCGGCCGTCAGGCTCAGGCCGAGCGCCTCCTGCTGCAAGCCGGCTTGTCGCGCGACCGGCTGCGGCAGATCTGGTCGACCTTCACCGAGGAGTACTTCCTGCGGCACCGCCCCGAGGAGATCGCGTGGCACACGCGCGTGCTCGTCGAGAGCCCGGATTCGCACGCGATCATCGTCGACGTCAACGACGTCGTGTCTCCGGGCCTCACGTCGGTGGCCGTCTACTCGCCCGAGGAGACGCGCTCGTTCGTGAGCGCGACGGCCGTGCTCGACGAGCTGGGGCTCACGATCGTGGACGCCCGCATCGTGCCGCTGGTGGCGCAGAGCCTCGACACCTACGCCGTGCTCGAGAGCGACGGCAGCCCGATCGCCGACCGGCGGCGGCTCGACGAGATCAAGAACCGGCTGTTGAAAGCGCTCACCACCGGCAGCGGCGACACGCTGAAGGTCACGCGCCGCGCGCCGCGCCAGGTGCGCATGTTTGCCACGCCGGTGCAAGTCGCGATCTCGCGCGACCCGCAGAATCCGCGGTCGATCATCGAGCTGGTCGCCGGCGACCGGCCGGGCCTGCTCTTCCAGGTGGCCAAGGTGCTCGACCAGGAGCGCGTGGCGCTGCAGAACGCCAAGATCTTGACGATCGGCGAGCGTGCCGAGGACGTGTTCTTCGTGACCACCACCGACCACAAGCCGCTCGACGAAGCGCAGTCGGAGCGGCTCGCCCGAGCGCTGCGCGAGGCGCTCGCGGAATCGCGCGGCTCTTGAGCTACGGAGACGGAATGAGCAGCAAGCTTGAAGACATCATCCAGCGCGCATGGGATCGCCGCGCCGAGCTCGGGCCGGGACGCGCCGAGCCGGAGCTCCGGGAGGCCGTGGACGAGTGCATCGCCGGTCTCGACGAGGGCACCCTGCGCGTGGCCGAGCGCCGCGAGAGCGGCTGGGCGGTGAACCAATGGCTCAAGCAGGCCGTGCTGCTGTCGTTTCGGTTGAACGACAATCGCGTGATCGAAGGCGGCTACACGCGGTTTTTCGACAAGGTGCCGTTGAAGTACGCCCGCTATGAAGCCGAGCAATTCAAGCGGTCGGGCACGCGCGTCGTGCCCGACGCCGTGGTGCGCCGCGGTGCGTTCGTGGCGCCGGACGTCGTGCTGATGCCGTCGTTCGTGAACATCGGCGCCTACGTCGACAAAGGCTCGATGATCGACACCTGGGCCACGGTCGGCAGCTGCGCGCAGATCGGCAAGAACGTGCATCTTTCGGGCGGCGCCGGCATCGGCGGAGTGCTCGAGCCGCTGCAAGCCGCGCCCACGATCATCGAGGACGACTGCTTCATCGGCGCGCGCTCCGAAGTCGTCGAAGGCGTGATCGTCGAGCGCGGCAGCGTGCTCGGCATGGGCGTGTACATCGGTCAGAGCACGCGGATCTACGACCGCGCCACGGGCGAGATCCACTACGGGCGCGTGCCCGCCGGATCGGTGGTGGTTGCGGGCAATCTGCCGTCGAAGGACGGGAAGTACTCGCTCTATTGCGCGGTGATCGTGAAGAAGGTGGACGAGAAGACGCGCGGCAAGACCTCGCTCAACGAGCTTCTGCGCGCCGCGGATTGACCGCCGCACGCGTCTCCATCGGATCCGCCGTCGCCGCGAGCCGGTTCTCGGATTTGCCGAGGACGGATCCGCACCGCGCGTCTCGGTCGTGGGACTCGAGGTGGAGCGCCGCCGCGGCTGAAGCCGCGCCTTCTGCGGCCCGTGCGCCAGCGGCGCGCCGTTCCGCTCGCCTCCGATCGTCTTGGGAGAACCTCCAAAAAACTCGCGAGTGTTTTTGACGACCCTCCAAATTACTCGTAGGCTGCGCCCGCGTGGATCGTTACCTCAAAAACTCGGTCGTCGCAGATCTGCGGCGCAAGATGGTATTCCTTGGCGGCCCGCGCCAGGTCGGCAAGACCACGCTGGCGAGAGCGCTGCTGCCGGACGACCGCGCGTACTTCAACTGGGACTTCGCCGAGCACCGGGAAAGAGTCCTCAAAATGGAGTTCCCCGACGAGCCGCTGCTGGTGCTCGACGAGTTGCACAAGTATCGAAAGTGGCGGAACTACCTGAAAGGCCTGTACGACGTCAAGAAGGATCGGTACCGGATCCTCGTGACCGGCAGCGCGCGGCTCGACTATTACCGGTTCGGCGGCGACTCCCTACAGGGCCGCTACCACTATCTCCGGCTGCATCCGCTCTCGGCCGCGGAGCTCGAGATGACGACAGCCGACGAGCTCGCAACGCTCATCGAGCTCGGCGGCTTCCCGGAGCCCTTCCTTTCCGGCTCTGCCGACGAAGCGCGACGCTGGTCGCGCGAACACCGCGAATTCCTCATCCATCAGGAGCTGCGGGACATCGAGCTCATCCACGACCTGGGGCAGCTCGAGATGCTCATGTTGCGGCTGCCGGATATCGTTGGCTCAACACTGTCGATCAACAGCCTCACCGAAGATCTTCAGATCAGCCACAAGACGCTCGCGCGCTGGCTCGCCGTGCTCGAACGCATCTATGCCGTCTTCCGAATAGCGCCATTCGGCACGCCGCGAATACGCGCCGTCCGCAAGAGTCAGAAGCACTATCACTTCGATTGGAACGTCGTGAGAGAAAAAGGAGCCCGCTTCGAAAATCTCGTCGCGTCGCACCTGCTCAAGTGGGTCCATTTCCAGATCGACACGACGGGCCGCGAGCTCGATCTGCGTTACTTTCGTGACGTGGACGGCCGCGAAGTCGATTTCGTGGTCTTGGAAGACGGCAAGCCGCTCCGGCTCATCGAAACGAAATGGGGCGACGAAGACGTAGTTCGCGGCGTCAAGTATCTAAAGGAACGCTTTCCGAAAGCCGATGCTTGGCAGATCTCGGCCACCGGCCGCAAAGACTACGTGTCGCGCGACGGCATACGCGTCGCGCCTGCTCTCGAGCTTCTCAGCACGCTCGTCTGAGCCCCGGAAGTGAGGCCGGGAACGCGGCGCGTCGCGTCAACCGAAGCGGCCGGTGATGTAGTCCTCGGTGAGCTTGTGCCGCGGGTTCGTGAAGATCTCGTCGGTATCGCCCACTTCGATGAGCTTGCCGAGATGAAAGTACGCCGTGCGCTGCGACACGCGCGCCGCTTGCTGCATCGAGTGCGTCACGATCGCGATCGCATAGTTCTGCTTGAGCTCGTCGATGAGGTCCTCGATGCGCGCCGTGGCGATCGGATCGAGCGCCGAGCACGGCTCGTCCATGAGGATCACTTCCGGGTTCACTGCGATCGTTCGCGCGATACAGAGCCGTTGCTGCTGACCGCCCGATAGGCCGGTGCCGGGCTCCTCGAGGCGGTCCTTGACCTCGTTCCATAAGCCCGCGCGCTCGAGGCTCGTCTCGACGATGCGGTCGAGCTCGGCGCGATCGCGCGCCAGGCCGTGGATGCGCGGACCGTAAGCGACGTTGTCGTATACCGACTTCGGGAACGGGTTCGGCTTCTGGAACACCATGCCGACGCGCGCGCGCAGCATGACCACGTCCATGTGCCGGCCGTAGATGTTTTCGCCGTCGAGCGTGATGTCGCCGGTGATGCGTGCGGACTCGATCGTGTCGTTCATCCGGTTGAGGCAACGGATGAACGTCGATTTGCCGCAGCCCGACGGGCCGATCAGCGCGATGACTTCGTTCGACGCGATGTCGAGGTTGACCTTCTGGATCGCGTGGTTCTCGCCGTAGAACACGTCGACGCCGCGCGCCTGCATCACCGGTTTCGCCGCGGTGAAGTCGCCGACCGTTCGATAACCTTCCTCGGTCGCCGGCTTCGCTTGTTGCACGGGTTCAATCGACGACCCGGCTGCGACTTGTGGTGCGGCCTCGGACAACGCGTCACTCTGAATTTTTGCGGCGAGAGTCACAGTCTACCCCAAAGGCGAAGAACGGCAGCGCCGGCGCGCGCGAGCGCGACCGAGCGGGCTAGTAACGCCGTTCGAAACGTCTTCGTAGCCATATCGCGGCAGCATTCATCATCAACAAGAACATGAGCAGCACGAGGATCGCGGCCGACGTGCGTTCCACGAACGCGCGCTCGGGGCTGTCGGCCCAGAGATAGACCTGCACGGGCAGCGCGGTCGCGGGATCGAGCGGCGTCTCGGGCGTATCGACGATGAATGCGACCATGCCGATCATCAGGAGCGGCGCGGACTCGCCGAGCGCGCGCGCCATGCCGATGATCGTGCCGGTGAGCATGCCGGGCATCGCGAGCGGCAGCACGTGGTGCAGCACCATTTGCATCTTCGACGCACCGACCCCGAGCGCCGCCTCGCGGATGGACGGCGGCACCGCCGTGAGCGCGGCGCGCGACGCGATGATGATCACCGGCAGGGTCATCAGACAGAGCACGAGCCCGCCGACGAGCGGCGCGGAGCGCGGCAGGCCGAATTCGTTGATGAACAACGCAAGCCCGAGCAGCCCGAACACGATCGACGGCACTGCCGCTAGGTTGTTGATGTTGACCTCGATGAGATCCGTCCAGCGGTTGCGAGGAGCGAACTCCTCGAGATAGATCGCCGTCGCGACGCCGAGCGGAAACGACAGCACGAGCGTCACGAGCAGCATGAAGAACGAGCCCACCGTCGCGCTCCAGATTCCGGCGAGCTCGGGATCGCGCGAGTCCCCGGACGTGAAGAAGTAGCGGTTGAATTTCTCGGCCACGCGGCCCTCGCTCTCGAGGCGCGACAGCCATTCGAGCTGGCGGTCGGTGATCCGCCGGTCGACCTCGGGCAGCTCGCGGCTCACGTGGCCCTTGACGAGCACGTCCACGTCGTCGTCGGCGAGCAGCCATAGGCTGCGGGTAGTGCCGATCAACCGCGGATCTCCCGTAACGAGGCGTTGCACCTCGATGCCCGCACCGGGGCTCACGAGCGCGTAGAGCGCGCGCAGGTCGGCGCGGGACGTAACGTCGGGGAAGCGCGCACCGAGCGCGTCGCGCACGAGCTTCTGGTAGTCGGCCCCCGCGAGCACGGAGGGCTCTCTCGAGCCCGTGGGGTCGATGACCATCGGATCGAGCGTAACGTCGAGCTCGAGGCGCGTCTGCACGAGCGCCGTGTAGCCGTTCGAGATCAGCGTGTAGAAGAAGAACGCCAAGAAGCCGAGACCGACCAGCAGCGCGCCGAGCCCGAGCGCTCGGAACAGCGACTCGTAGGCGTAGCGGCGCGTGATCCCCCGCGCAACCGCTTCCTTCACCGATGTCCGGGGCGTGCTACTCATACTGCTCCCGATAGCGGCGCACCACGCGCAGCGCAATCACGTTGAGCACCAGCGTGACGAGGAACAGCACGAGGCCGAGCGCGAACGCCGCGAGCGTCTTGGGACTGTCGAACTCCTGGTCGCCCACGAGCAGCGTCACGATCTGCACGGTGACCGTGGTGACGGCTTCGAACGGATTGGCGGTTAGGTTCGCGGCCAACCCGGCCGCCATCACCACGATCATGGTCTCGCCGATCGCGCGCGATACCGCGAGCAGCACGGCGCCGACGATCCCCGGAAGCGCCGCCGGCAGCACGACCTGTCGGATCGTCTCCGAGCGCGTGGCGCCGAGCCCGTACGACCCGTCGCGCAGCGCTTGCGGCACGGCCGTGATGACGTCGTCCGACAGTGACGAGACGAACGGGATGATCATGATGCCCATCACGAGCCCCGCGCCGAGCGCGCTCTCGGACGCCACCTCGAGCCCGAACCCCTCGCCGACGGCGCGCAAGATCGGCCCCACGGTCAACGCGGCGAAATAGCCGTAGACCACCGTCGGAATGCCGGCCAGGATCTCGAGCATCGGCTTCGCCCAGGAACGCAGCCGCCGGTTCGCGTACTCGGAGAGATAGATCGCCGACATGAGCCCGACCGGAACCGCGACGAGCATCGCGATACCCGAGATCAGCAGCGTTCCCGTAAACAGCGGCACCGCGCCGAACGCGCCCGACGAGCCCACCTGATCCGCGCGGATCGCCGTTTGCGGGCTCCAGCTCGTGCCGAACAAGAAGTCGAGCGGCGAGACCTGCCGGAAAAACCGCAGCGCTTCGAACAACACCGACAAGAAGATGCCGATCGTCGTGAGGATCGCGACCATCGAAGCCGCGATCAGCAGGTACTCGATCGCGTGCTCCACACGGTTGCGCGCGCGGAAGTCGGGCCGCACGCGCCGGAATGCCCACGCGAGGCACGCGATGCCGAGCACGAGCACCGCGGCCGCGGCGAGCGCGCGGCTCGTCTCGCGCAGCGCCGCGTAGCGCGAAGCGGCCGCGAGAATGTCGGCGCTCGGGCTGCTCGAGACGACGTTGCCTTCGACGAGATTGCGGATGTCGTTGTAGACGAGGCCGAGTTGCTCGCTCGGCAGCGCTCGCACGTCCGCCGGCAGTTGCCCGAGCACGGCGCTGCGCAGCCAGATCGGCTCGAAGACCTGCCAGAGCGCAAGCACGAGCAGTGCCGGCAGCACGCACCAGAGCGCGACGTAGCCGCCGTGATAGCCCGGCAACGAGTGGAAGCCGCGGGGCCCGGCCCCTATCGCGGCGGCAACCGCGCGTTGCCGGCCGAGGTAGTAGGCGAAGACCGCGAGTCCGGCGACTGCGAGCAAGAGCGTCGAGGAAGCCACGCCGTCGTCTCCGATAAGTCGCGCCGCGCCGCCGTGCGCCTCAGCGCGGCGCTGCCGGCTGCAGCGTCTCGAGGGCTTGCACCTTGGCAGCGACCGTGCGCCGCTCGCTCTCCGACAGCGGAATCAGGCCCTTGTCCGCGAGGTAGCCGAAGTCGCCCCAGGTGGAATCATTGGTGAACTCGCGCAGATACTCGCGGATGCCGGGAATCTGTTCCACGTGCGCCTTCTTCACGTAGAAGAACAGCGGACGCGAGATCGGATAGCGGCCGTCGGCGATCGTGTCGAACTCCGGCGCCACGCCGTTGACGCGCGCACCCCGCACCTTGTCGGCATTCTGCTCGAGAAAGCTGTAACCGAAGATGCCCACCGCGCGCGGATTCGCCTCGAGCTTCTGGACGATGAGATTGTCGTTCTCGCCGGCCTCTACGTAGCCGCCGTCCTCGCGCATCGTACGGCAGGCCGCGGTGCGCGCGTCGCCCGAGAGCGCGGCGATCGCGGGAAGGTCCTTGCAGCCGCCGTCCATCGCGAGCTCCACGAACGCGTCGCGCGTGCCCGACGTGGGGGGCGGGCCGAGCACTTCGATGTCGACGGCCGGCAGTGCCGCGCTCACCTGCGACCAGGTCTTGTACGGATTCGGCACGAGCTTCGTGCCGCCGGCGGGATCGGGCACGTTCTTGGCGAGCGCCAGGTACACGTCGCGCACCTTGAGATCGAGCTGTTTCGCGGACTTGGAGCTCGCGAGCACGATGCCGTCGAAGCCGATCTTGACCTCGACGATGTCCTTCACTCCGTTTTGCGCGCACGTCGCGATCTCCGACGCGGTGATCGGGCGCGACGAGTTCGCGATGTCGGGATGCTGCACGCCGATACCGTCGCAGAACAGCTTCAGGCCGCCGCCGCTGCCGGTGGACTCGACCTTCGGAGTCTTGAACTTCGGGTTCTTGCGGCCGAACTGCTCGGCGACCACGGTGGCGAACGGATAGACGGTGGAGGACCCGACGATGCTGATATAGTCTCGAACCGCTTGCGCCTGGCCCGTCGAGCAGGTCACCGCCGTTGCCAAGGCGACCGCGAGCAGCGGCAAGGACGAACGGCGTGAAAACGGCCGGGCTCGGTTCCCCATGGATCCTCCTCGAAGTGGCGGGCGCGGCCGAGGAAACGGCCGTCTGGGGTTAGCATGTTCGCCAAGCAGCCTAGCCAGAGAATGTTAAGGATTTATTGCAAGACTCTTCCGGACGCCGCCCGCCATTGCTCCCTCGCGGCGCCACTGAGAATGAACGCCAAATACCTATCCGCGATGTTACGAATCAGCCTCGGGTGCCGCGCGTGGACACGCTAGAGCTCGCGCGCGAGCTGATCCGCCGCCCGTCGGTGACGCCCGCCGACGCCGGTTGCCAGGAGCTCATCGAAGGCTTGCTCCGCGATGCGGGATTCGGCGTCGAGCGCCTGCGCTTCGGGCCGGTCGACAACCTGTGGGCGCGACGGGGCCGCGCCGCGCCCGCGCTCGTGTTCGCCGGCCACACTGACGTCGTGCCCGCCGGGCCCGCGGAGCAATGGCGCACCGAGCCGTTCGCCGCTACCGTCGAGAACGGCCAGCTCCTCGGCCGCGGCGCAGCGGACATGAAGGGCAGCTTGGCGGCCATGGTGAATGCGTGCCGGCGCTTCGCCGCGACCCATCCGGCGCACGCCGGATCGCTCGGCATGCTGATCACGAGCGACGAAGAGGGCGCCGCCGACGACGGCACGCTCAAGGTCATGCAGACGCTCGCACAGCGCGGCGAGACGTTTCAGTATTGCGTCGTGGGCGAGCCATCGAGCGCGGAACGGCTCGGCGACACCGTGCGGGTCGGCCGGCGCGGCAGTCTGTCGGGGATCATGACGATCCGCGGCGTGCAGGGGCACGTGGCCTACCCGCTCCAGTCCGACAACCCGATCCACGCGCTCGCGAAGTTCGTCGCGGCGATCACGCGCGAGCCGATCGACGCCGGCAACGAGCACTTCCCGCCCACGACGTTCCAGATGGTCAACGTGCACTGCGACGCGGGCGCGCCCAACGTCGTGCCGGGCGAGCTCAAGTGCCGCTTCAACTTTCGCTACTCGACGGTGTGGACGCATGCGGAGCTGTCCGCGCGAGTGGAGGCGCTGTTGAAGCAGCTCGGCATCAGCTACGAGATCCGCTGGCGCGTCGCCGGCGAGCCGTTCCTCACGAAGCCCGGCAAGCTCACCGCCGCGGTGCAGCGAGCGATCGCGGAAGAGACCGGGCTCACCACCGAGCTCTCCACGAGCGGCGGCACCTCGGACGGCCGCTTCATCGCGCCCTACGGCATCGACGTGATCGAGCTCGGCCCGATCAACAAGACGATTCACCAGGTGAACGAAGTCGTGTCGGTGGAGGATCTCGACCGGCTCGAGCGCATCTACTTCCGGGTGGCCGAGCTGCTGCTGACCGCGCCGCTCAGCGATGCAGATCCCCGGCGCGCTCCGGCTGATACACGACGTCCGTAACGCGCACGGTGGATATTCCGCCGCCGGGTCTCGGCCAATCGAGCTCGTCGCCCACGGAAAGCCCGAGCAGCGCGCTACCCACGGGCGCGAGCACCGAGATTCGGTCGGGCTCGCCCGCATCCTTCGGATAGACGAGCGTCATCGTGAATTCTTCGCCCGACTGCGCGATCGAGAAACGCACCGTCGAGTTCATGGTGACCACGTTGGCTGGTATCCGCTCGGGCGCGACGACGTCCGCGCGCTCGAGCTCCGCCTCGAGCGCGGGCTTGTTGGGAAACTTGCCCGGAGGCAGCGTGCCGAGTAACGCCTCGAGCCGGTCGAAGTCGAGCGACGTGAGGACGATGGGAGATCTGTTGGCAACCATAGGCACCTCGGAAGACCGTGTCGTTCGCGGGCGAAAGTCGAGCTTACGCCGCCCCATGCGATCGGGCCAATCGGTGGCCGGTATACTGGCCGCGATTGCACCGCAGTGTCTCTAGTCTGTGCGCCACCGCCGTGCTTCAAGTGCTGCGGCTCCTCGTGAGGAGAACAAGATGTTCAAGAAAATCCTGCTGCCGACGGACGGTTCCGAGCTATCTCGTAGGGCGATCAAGAAGGGCGTCGAATTAGCGAAGTCGATCGATGCCGGTGTGGTCGGGTTCTTCTCGCCCCTGGACTACCGGGCCATGCTGTACAGCGACTACATCCCCGCCACCCTGATGTCTCAGGACGAATTCGAGGCGAACGGCGCGAAAGCCGCCAAGAAGCAGCTGGCGTTCGTCGAACGAGCCGCGAAGGCCGCCGGCGTGAAATACGAGAGCTATCACGCCTCCAGCACCGCACCCTGGGAAGCCATCGTGCACGCGGCGAAGAAGACGCGGTGCGACCTGATCTTCATGGCGTCGCACGGGCGCACCGGCTTCAGCGCGCTGATGCTCGGCAGTCAGGCCGCCAAGGTGCTCACGCACTCGAAGGTGCCGGTGCTCATCTATCGTTGA
>DASUFK010000270.1:0-5053 GCA_036274615.1 Gammaproteobacteria bacterium
CTCGACCGGCTCGCGAAGAGCGCGCCGAAGCTCGTCGAGAATCTCACGCCGGGAGCGCTGCCGCTCGGCGTGGTAGCCAAGGTCATGCAGGAGCTCCTGCTCGACCGCGTGCCGGTGCGCAACGTACGCACGATCGCGCAAACGCTGGCCGAGAATGCGGGCCGCACCCAGGATCCGGCCGTGCTGCTCGCGCACGTGCGCGAGGCGATGGGCAGCTCGATCGTTCAAGGCATCTACGGGCTGCGCGATGAGTTGCCGGTGATCACGCTCGACCCGACGCTCGAGCAAATGCTGCGCGACGGCGTTAAGGCCGGTGTGGACCCGAGCTTCGAGCCCGGTCTCGCCGACCGGCTGCACGGCGCGCTCGTCGAGGCCGCGCAGCAGCAGGAGCTGCGCAGCGAGCCGGCGGTGCTGCTCGTGCCGACCGTGCTGCGCCCCTGGCTCGCGCGCTTCGTGCGCCACGGGGTGCCCAATCTCGCGGTGCTCGCCTACGGCGAGGTGCCGCACAACAAGTCGTTACGCGTCGTCGCGAACGTGGGCAGCCCCGGCGCGGCGCGCGCCGGTGCGCCGCGGTTCGCCGCAACGGGTTAAAGGAGCCAGAACGTGAACATCAGACGATTCGTCGCCGCCGATATGCGCGAAGCGCTCGCGGCCATCCGCACCGACCTCGGCGCGGACGCCGTGATGTTGTCGAGCCGCAAGCTCGGCAACGGCGTGGAGGTCATTGCCGCCATCGACTACGACGATAGCCTGCTCGGCGCCGTCGGCGGCTCGTCGTCGGGAGCGGCCGTCGAGCATCCGTCCGGTGACGCCGACGAGCGCGCGGGAGCCGTTGCGGCCGCCCGTGCCGACGACGAGCAAGATCGCGAGCAAGTGATCGCTGCGCGCGTAGCGGCCGCCCGCGAGGCGGCGCTCAAGAACGTTGCCGCGCGAACGCCGGCGGCATCCTCGCAGACACCGCCTCCGCGAACCGTGCCGCCACCCGCTGCGCCGGAGACGGCGCTGCGCGCGGCGCCCGCCGATTCGCTACGGCCCGATCAATCGGGCATGGCCCAAGAGATCAAGGACCTGCGGCGCTTGCTCGAGACGCAGCTCGCGAGCCTCGCCTGGAACGATTTGAACCGCCAGGCGCCGATCCGCGCGCGCCTGCTGCGCGAGCTCGCCAAGCTCGGCGTGGACTCCACGCTTGCCGTGGAGCTCGCGGACGAGATTCCGCCCGAGGCGGCCTCGCAGGAAGCGCTGCGCTTGATCGTGCGGCGCTTCGGCGAGCGTTTGCCGCTCGCGCAGGGGGACATCGCCGATCGCGGCGGCACGTTCGCGGTGGTCGGTCCCACCGGCGTGGGCAAGACCACGACGATAGCCAAGATCGCGGCGCGCTTCGTGCTGCGGCACAGCGTGGACGAGCTCGGGCTCGTGAGCACCGATACCTATCGGATCGGCGCGCGCCAGCAGCTGTCGAATTTCGCACGGATCCTGCGCGCGCCGCTCGAGGTGGCCGAGAGCGCGGACGATCTGCGCCGCGTGCTCGACGGCTTCTCGAGGAAGAAGCTGGTGCTCATCGACACCGCCGGCATGAGCCAGCGCGACGTGCGGCTCGCGAATCAGTTCACCACGCTCAAGCTCGACGACTTTCGCATCCAGACGCTGCTCACGCTGTCGGCCGGCGCCGATCGCGCGTGCCTCGCGGAGGCGCTGCGCGTGTTCGCCGCCGTTGAGCCGCAGGCGCTGATCGTCACCAAGCTCGACGAGGCCGCGGCGCTCGGCGGGATTCTCTCGCTTGCGATCCGCCACGAGCTGCCGATCGCCTATCTCTCCGACGGCCAGCGCGTGCCCGAGGACCTGCATCTCGCTTCGCCGAAGCGTTTCTGGCTCATGCACAGCGCGATCAAGCTCACCCAAGACCCGGTGCTGCCTCCCGACGAGAACGAGCTCGCGGAGCATTTCGGTCAGATGGAGCTCGCCGCCAATGCGTGAGCTCACGATCGATCAAGCCGCGGGGCTGCGGCGCATGACGGCGCCGAAGCCCGTCAAGGTGGTCGCGATCACGGGCGGCAAGGGCGGCGTCGGCAAGACTCTGATCTCCGTGAATCTCGGCGCGGCCCTCGCGCAGCTCGGCCGCAGCGCGATGCTGCTCGATGCGGATCTCGGCCTCGCCAACGTCGACGTGCTGCTCGGCCTGCACACGCGCTTGAACCTCGAGCACGTGCTGAACGGCGAATGCGCGCTCGACGACGTCATCGTCACGGCGTCGAGCGGCCTGCGCGTGGTGCCCGCGAGCTCGGGCAGCCTCGCCATGGCCACGCTCGGCGCCGCGCAGCACGCTGGTCTCATCAACGCGTTCAGCCAGTTGTTCGAGCCGCTCGACGTGCTGCTCGTCGACACGGCGGCGGGCGTCGGCGACGCTGTGATCACGTTCAGCGAGGCGGCGCAGCGCGTGCTGGTGGTGGTTTGCGACGAGCCGGCCTCGCTCACCGATGCCTACGGTCTGATCAAGGTGTTGAGCCGCCGTCGAGCCGGGTGCCGATTCGAGGTGGTCGCGAACATGGTGGACAGTGCGGCGCACGGCCGCGCGCTCTACGACAAGCTCGCGCGCGTCTGCGACCGCTTCCTCGGAACAAGGCCGAGCTACTGCGGGCACGTGCCGCACGACGAGTACTTGCGACAGGCCGTGCGGCGTCAGGCCACGGTGGTCGAGACCCATCCGAGCAGCCCCTCGGCGCGAGCGTTCGCGCGCCTCGCGGCCGCCGTCGACCAGTGGACGCCCGCCACGGGCGCGCGCGGCGGTATCGAGTTCTTCATGGAGCGGCTCGTGCGGCCGGCGGCGCCGGCCCGGGAGCTCGCAGCGCAATGACGGCCGCCTACGACACGGCCGCGTCCGCGGAGCTGCCGCCGGTAGACGAGCTCGTGCTCAAGCACGGCGAGCTCGTCAAGCGGATCGCGTATCACGTCGTGAGCCGCTTGCCGTCGAACATCGAGGTCGACGACTTGATTCAAGCCGGCATGATCGGCCTCATGAACGCGGCTCAGAACTTCACGCCGACCAAGGGCGCGAACTTCGAGACCTACGCCGGGATCAGGATCAGAGGCGCGATGCTCGACGAAGCACGCAAGTCGAACTGGACGCCGCGCTCCACGTTCAAGCATGCAAAGCAGGTGTCGCAGGCCATCCGCTCGATCGAGAACCGCACCGGCCGCGACGCGCGCTCGCCGGAGATCGCGGACGCGCTCGGCGTGAGCCTCGAGGAATATCACCGGATGGTGGAGAGCGCGGCGTCGAGCCGGCTCTTGAGCTACGAGCAGCTCGCGGGCGATCCCGAGCGGGCGTCGATGCTTCCCGAGCTTCCCGAGGACGGCCCCGAGGCCTTGCTCGAGGGCGATCAGTTTCGGGAGGCGCTCGCCCGCGCGGTCGCGACGCTGCCGGAGCGCGAGCGGTTGGTGCTGTCGCTCTACTACGACCAGGAGCTCAACCTGCGCGAGATCGGCGCGCTGTTGTCCGTAAGCGAGTCGCGTGTCTGTCAGATCCACGGCCAAGCCGTGCTGCGGATCCGGGCGCGCCTCGACGAATTCTTCAACGACGGCTAGGTTGGGACTGGTTACTTTTTTCGCCCACTGACCATGACGTTGCGATGTCGGCCAACGAAAAAAGTAACCTGTCCCTGATGCGATGAGCGAAAGGAGTCGCCCAAACATGGAGACCCGAAATGCCAGACATCGATCGCATTACGCCTCCGGTGCCTACGCTGCCGTCGCCCGTAGGCCGCAGCGTCGGCTCGAAGCAGCGCAAGGCGCCGCGGGACAACCGCCCGCGGCCCGACCGGCGTTCAGACCTTCCGGCCACCGACCATAAGCCCGACCCCGAGCACATAGACGAGTACGTATGACGATCCAAAACCTGTTCGAGACCCTGCTGCAGACGCTACCCTGGCCCCAGATCTTGTTGGGCCTCGCGGCGGCGCTGTCCGTCCTGGTGATTTACGACGTCGCGTACGTCTGGCCCCTGTGCCGGCGGCAGGCGGCGCTCGACGCGCGTTGCGTCAAGCTCGAGCAGGCGTTGGCGGGCTTGATCGGCATCGCCGAGCGTGTGGGAAGCTTGGAGAATCGGGGCCGCGAGGACCTGAGCCAGCTCGCCCAACGACTCGGTCAGCTCGAGCTCGCGGTCGAATCCCGGTCCTATGAGCAGGCGATCGGCTGCGCGGAGCGCGGCGAGGAGGCCGAGCGGCTGATCTCCTGCTTCGGCCTCACCGAGGGCGAGGCGAATCTCGTGACGTTGCTGCACGGCGAGCGCGCCCGACGACCCGAGCCCCGTCCGCTCGAACGACAGAGAGCCTGAGTATCTGTTGACACTCTCAGGACCTCACCAGACAATAGCGGGCTTGCGTCGCGGAGGGGTACCCAAGCGGCCAACGGGGGCAGACTGTAAATCTGCTGGCTATTGCCTTCGTAGGTTCGAATCCTACCCCCTCCACCAAAGAAATGGCGAGGCGGCTGGAAATAAGGCGGGTGTAGTTCAACGGTAGAACCTCAGCCTTCCAAGCTGATGGTGGCGGTTCGATTCCGCTCACCCGCTCCAAATTTCTGCGAGTAGGGCGGCGAGTCGGGATGGGTCCCCAGGCGGCATCGAACTTGGGACGAGCCCGGACGGCGGCGAACTAGGGACCGTCCCCAGTTTCGGTGAGGTCGTGCTTGAGTTTGAGGGTTTCTGCGAAAATGGGGACAGTCCCAGGTTTCCCGCCCACATAGCTCAGTCGGTAGAGCACTTCCTTGGTAAGGAAGAGGTCACCGGTTCAAATCCGGTTGTGGGCTCCATGGTTTGCGAGGTTGGGTTGCTGTTACCCAACGAGTCACAGGTCGAGTAGTACTCATTAGATATATATAGCGGGGCGAGTGGCGGTTAGCCGCCTACGCCCCGCCAAGAAAGCCAAGTCGAAGTCGTCCCAGGGAGAATCGATTATGTCCAAAGAGAAATTCAGCCGAACGAAGCCGCACGTCAACGTAGGGACGATTGGGCACGTCGACCACGGGAAGACGACGCTGACGGCGGCGTTGACGAAGG
>DASUFK010000271.1:0-13306 GCA_036274615.1 Gammaproteobacteria bacterium
TCGTAGTGGCGACGTTGCGCATCGGCGTAGCTCGCGCGCTCGTCGCCGAAGAGGTTGCGGAAGGCGGCGACGCGCGGCGTGCCGTCGACGAGCAGGTACCAGTAGTAGTGGCCCACCTCGTGACGGAGGTGGCCGAGCACCGTTCGGTAGCGCTCGTTCAAGCGCTGGCGCATCGACTCGCGGAGCGCGCTGTCGGCTTCCGCGATGTTGAGCGTGAGGCAGCCCTCTTCGTGGCCGGTGTAGATCGGCTGCTCGGGCGGGTCGATGGTGCCCGTGTCGACGCGCTCGTCGGCGAGCAGCCGGAAGCGCAGGCCGTGCTTCTCGCCGCTGCCCGCGAGCGGCAGGCCGAGCTCGAGCAGCGTGAACACGAGCCGGCGCTTCGCGCGCTCGGCCTCCACCCAGAGCGCGCGGCGGCGCGGGTCGGCGAGATCGGCCACGAGCTCGTTGAGCGCGCAGGCCGCGCAGTAGCCGCCGCCTGTAGCGAGCCAGTTGCACGCGTTGAGCTCGGTCCAGTTGCGGCAGGGCGCGAGGCCCGCGGCGGCGGCGCTCTCCTTGGTGCGCATCGCGATCTCGTCCGAGCTGAAGCCCACGGCGCGTCCGCAGGCGAGGCAGGTGTCGTTCTCGAAGAACAGCGGTCCGCCGCACGCGTCGCAGACGAACGCTCGCATCGGCTCAGCGCCCGCCCTTGTTCGGCTCCGGCGGATTCTCGGTGTCGCCGAAGGTGCGCACGTCCTCGGCCACGTCGCGCAGCGACACGGTGCCCTCGAGCGAGTGGGCGAACGCCGCCACGAACGCGTTGCGCAGCAAGTTCACCATCGCCTCGATGATGCTCACCCGCGGATTGTCGTACTCGCCGCGGATCGGCACTTGCGTCGCCACCTGATTGGCCTGGCGGTTCTCCAGGATCTTCGACGCGATGTTCACGATCCCTTCCCACGCCTTGCGGAACGGCCCTTTCGACGCCTCGTCGATGTCGAAGAACTTCGGGTCCTGGAGGATCGGCTTCACGTAGCCCTCGAAGCGGCCCTCGGCGCTCGCCACCTCCGAGTACATCGAGAACACGCCGCTCTCGGCGTCGGCCTTGAGGAAGCGGTCGAGCCATGGGTTCACGTCCGTGAGCTTCGCGCCCTCGATCTTGAGGTCGATGTCGAAGGTCGGCGCCTCGGCGTTCGGATCGAACATGCCGGTGAGCTCGATGGGCGCGTTGCCCATGATCTTGCCGTCGAGCGCGAGATCCGCGAACGCGACGGCGTCCACGCCCTGGACGTTGGTGAGGTTGTGCAGCAGCAGATGAAAGTCGCGCAAGGTCAGCGACTCCTCGGTGCTGATGCCTGGCGCGCGAAACGTTACCAGGCCGTCGAGGACCTCGACGGAGTTCAGCTTGAACGGGAACAGGTCGCGCACCTCTTGCGGCCAGTTCGCGCCCGTGCCGAGCTGCTGGTCGCTCGCGCCTTCGCCTTGCACGAGATTCACCACGGGCTCGTACATCACCACCGCACCGACGGCGCTGCCGCGGAAGAGGGCGCGCCACTGGAGCGACAGGTCCATCGTCGGCATCTCGATGAACGGGGTGTCCGAGGTCGAGTCGAGCTTCACGACTCGGACGTTGCGCAGCTGATAGCCGCCGCGCAGCAGGAACAGCTTCACGTCCGTGACGCTGCCGCTGTACTCGCCCATGTCGGCGAGCGCGAGGTTCACGTAGTGCTTCACCACTCCCGGCGCCGCGAGCCGGGCGGCCACTCCCACTACGGCCAGAACGACCAGCACGATCAGTAGATTTCGGGCCGCGTGCCTGGGCTTGGCGGGAGTCGCGCGCATACGCGGACGTTGCAAGGCGTGTGCCACATCGCCGAGCGTGGCATGGACCTTGCCTCGTCTTGCGCATGATGCGCGACGTGGGCTCGGTGCTCTTACGGTCGGTTCAGCGGTTCTTCGACGACGAGGCGTTCCAGCTCGCGGCGGCGCTCGCGTACTACTCGTTGCTGTCGATGGCTCCGCTGCTCCTGATCGCCGTCGGGTTGGCCGGCGTGTTCTTCGCCGACGGCCGCGTGCACATGGAGCTCATCGAGCAGATGCGCTCGCTGGTCGGCAACGCCGGCGCGGAGCTCGCGCAGACCGTGATCGATCACACCGGCAGCGAGAAGCGCAGCGCCTGGTCGCTGCTGGCGGGCGGCGTGCTCATGTTCGTGGGCGCCACCACGGTGTTTGCGCAGCTGCAGCACGCGCTCAACCGCGTGTGGCGCG
Organism: Gammaproteobacteria bacterium; assembly: GCA_036274615.1. Classification (GTDB taxonomy): domain Bacteria; phylum Pseudomonadota; class Gammaproteobacteria; order Steroidobacterales; family Rariloculaceae; genus FEN-1219. The sequence continues at coordinate 2,245 of DASUFK010000271.1, forward strand.
TGGAGGCCGAGCCCGGCAACGCGATCGCGAGCTTCGTCAAGCAACGCATACTGTCCTTTGCGATCGTGCTCGCGATCGGCTTCCTGCTCATGGTGTCGCTCGTGATCAGCGCCGTGCTCGGCGCGCTGCACGCGTATCTCGACGTGCGGCTCGAGGCGGCCGCCGTGTTCTGGCAGGCGCTCGATCTCGCGATCTCGTTCGGACTGTCGTGCGTGCTGATCGCGCTGATGTTCAAGTACCTGCCCGACAGGCAGATCGAGTGGCGCGACACGTGGCTCGGCGCCACCATCACGTCGGTGCTGTTCATCGTGGGGAAGCACGTGATCGGCCTCTACCTGGGCCAGACCACGATCGCGTCGTCGTTCGGCGCCGCGGGCTCCGTGGTGGTGTTCATGATCTGGGTGTATTACGCCGCGCTCATCCTGCTGTTCGGTGCCGAGGTCACTCAGGCCGTGGCCGACCGGCGCGGCACGCCGACGCCGCCCAGCGAGTTCGCGCGGCCCGCGGACACGGCCGCTAAGGCGAGCTGAAATCGGGCGACGCGAAGTCGCCGCCGTTCGGGTGCAGCACCTGGCCCGTCATGTACGAAGAGTCGGCAGACGCGAGGAAGACGTAGCACGGCGCGATCTCGGACGGCTGGCCGGCGCGCTGCATCAGGGTTCTCTTGCCGAACCGGGCGGCGTGCTCGGCGTCGAGCGGCGTCCAGATCCGGCCCGGCGCCACGCCGTTCACGCGGATTCGTCGCTCGGTGAGTTGGCCGGCGAGGCTGCGCGTGAACGCTACGATCGCGCCCTTGGCCGTGGAGTAGTCCACGAGATGCGGCGCGCCCGGGTAGGCAGCGCCCGGCGTCGTGTTCACGATCGCTGCGCCGTCCGGCATGTGCGGGAGCGCGGCCTGCGTGAACAGGAAGTACGAGTAGACGTTCTTGCGGAAGGTCTCGTCGAGCTGCTCCAGGCCGATCTTCTCGACGTCGCCGCTCAGGCGCTGCGCGGCCGCGTTGTTCACGAGCACGTGGACCTTGCGGCCGGCGGCCTTGCGGAACACCTCGAGCGCTTCTTCCGCGCACTCGGGTTCGCGCACGTCGCACGGAATGGGGATGCAGGTGGCGCCGTACGCCTCGACGAGCGCGGCGGTCTTCTCGGCGTCGCGCCGCTCGTCGAGGTACACGATGCCTACCGCGGCCGCGCCTTCTGCCGCGAAGTGCACCGCCACGGCACGGCCGATGCCGTTGTCGCCGCCGGTGATCAGGGCGTTGCGTCCGGCGAGGCGCTCGGAGCCGATGTAGCCCTCGCGGATGATCTCGGGCTCCGAGTGGAGGTCGTGCTCGGGCGGCCGCGGCTCGGCATGCGGCGGAAACGGCGGGTGCCGCGGCGGGCGGTGACCCTCGTGCCTCAGGCTCATGTCGCGCTCCTCGCATGGCCGCGTTTGGCGGCGCTACTTAGTTACGCCGCGGTTGCGGCGCTACTCACGACACTCGATCCTTGACGCGGTCGACACCCTCTCCGCGCGCGCAGTGGGCGCCGCAGTAGATGTTGCCGTAGGCCTGCACTCCGTGGCCGATGATCCTGATCCCGCAGCGCGTGCACACCGGCGCCAGCTTGCTGATCGCGCATTCGAACGAATCGAAGGTGTAGCGATCGGCGCCCATCAACACCGTGAACGTGCGGTCGTAATCGTTGCCGCAGGTTTCGCACTTCGCCATGAGTCGTGACCCTCGGGCCGCTCCGCCGCGAACGCGGCGGCTTTCACGGATTGCATCATCCGTGCCAGGGAGTGCGGACGCGTGGGCGGGCCGGAGCGGCGGCGGTCTTGGCACGCGGCTTGCTCCGTCTCCGGTTGCGGCGCGGCTACGCGGCTGCGTCGTCCGGCACGGCCGAGCGCCGCCGCCGCGACGAGCAGCGATTCAGTCATCTTTTTGGATTCGCTTTTCACATTCGCGAAGGGTCGCGAAGCACGGAGAGCGAAGGGAGCGAGGCGAACGTGATCGAAAATCCCAAGCCGACCGAGCCGGACAGGAACCCGCTGATCGAGGATCCGCAGCAAACTCCGCCGCACGTGCCGGAGCTGCCGCCGATGCGCGATCCGGAGCCGCAGAAAGAGCGAACGCGTTCCTAGCGGTCCAACCGGCCGCTAGATCTCGATCTCGGTTGCGAGCACGACCACGCGCCGCGTGGGCATGCGGAAGAACTCCGCCGCCTGCGCGCTGCGCCGCTGCAAATAAGCGAATACGGCCGCCTTGAGGCCGGCGATGCCGGGCCGCGGGATCGCCCGCACGAGGTGCCATCCCAGGAAGAACGTGCAGTCCGCATCGACGATGCGGAGGCCCCGCTGCCGGGCGCCGCGCAGCGCCTCGCTCACGTCGGGCGTCTCCATGAAGCCGAACCGCGCGCGCACGGCGTGCACGTTCGGCTGGAGCTCCTCCACCCAGGCGCGCGAGGCGCGGTCCTGGCGCGGCGTGCGCAGGATCTCGAGGTGCAAGATCACGATGTTCTCGTGGCACACGTGGTTGTGCTCGAGGTTGCGCAGCAGCGCCGTGGGCACGAAGCCGCTGTGGCTCACGAGGAACACGGCGGTGCCGGGCACGCGGGTGGCCTCCGAGAGCAGCCGCGGCAGCTCCGTCCAAGGCACGGCGCGCTGCTGGAGCTCGCGCCGGAGCCGCGCGCGGCCGTCGCGCCAGGTCACGAAGCCCGTGAACATCAGAAACGCGAGCAGCAGCGGCACCCAGCCGCCCGTCGGGATCTTGGTGGCGTTGCCGGCCACGAAGGCGAGGTCGAGCAGGATGAACACGCCGAAGATCGTCACGATGCGCCAAGTCGGCCAATGCCACGAGAGCTTCGCGACGACGGCGCCCATCACCGTGGTGATCGCCATCGTGCCGATCACGGCCGCGCCGTAAGCCGACGACAGGGCGTCGGACGAGCCGAACGCGAGCACGAAGCCCGTGACCGCGAGGAACAGGATCACGTTCACGGCCGGCACGTAGATCTGGCCGCGCTCGTCCGCCGAGGTTTGCAGGATCTGCACCCGCGGCAGCAGGTCGAGCTGCACGGCCTGACGCGTGAGCGAGAACGCGCCCGAGATCGTGGCCTGCGAGGCGATCACCGACGCTGCGCTCGCGAGCACGAGAAAGAACGGCAGGATCGATTCCGGCGCGAGCGCGAAGAACGGGTTAACGATCGGCGCGTCGCTCTCGAGCATGAGCGCGCCCTGACCGAAGTAGTTGAGCACCAGGCCCGGCCACACGAGCATGAACCACGCGAGCCGCACCGGCGTCTTGCCGAAGTGGCCCATGTCCGCGTACAGCGCCTCACCGCCGGTGAGCACGAGGAACACCGCGCCCAAAATCGTGAGCGACACGGCGGGATGCTGCGCGAGCATCGCGATCGCGTAGCCGGGGAACAGCGCCGTGAGCACCACGGGTTGGCGCACGATCGCGAGCACGCCGAGAATGCCGAGCGACGTGAACCACACCACCATGATCGGCCCGAACATGCCGCCGACCTTGGCGGTTCCGCGCCGCTGAAAGACGAACAGGCCCGCCACGATCACGAGCGTGATCGGAATCACGGCGTCCGCGAACGAGGGGTTCAGCTGCTTCAGGCCTTCGACGGCGCTCAAGATCGTGACCGCCGGCGTGATCATGCCGTCGCAGTAGAAGAGCGCGGTGCCGAGTGCTGCGAGCGCCAAGAACCGTCCGGCCCACACGCTGGTGGTGCCGAGCTTCTGCTGCACGAGCGCGAGCAGCGAGAGAATGCCGCCTTCGCCCGCGTTGTCGGAGCGCAGGATCAGCACGATGTACTTGAGCGTGATGACGGTGAACAGGCTCCAGAAGATCAGCGACAGCACGCCGAGCACCGTCATCGAGTCGGCGTCGCCGCCGGCGGCGGCCGTGGCCTCCTTCAGCGCGTAGAGCGGGCTCGTGCCGATGTCGCCGTAGACCACGCCGAGCGCGCCGAGTGTGGCGCGCGCCAAAGAAGTGTGCTCACTCCGGGTGGATGCCATGTACTGACGACGTCGGGAGACTGGCGCGCGGATCGCGGGTCGATCGCGTTACCGTGCCGCGGATGGGTGGGCGGCGGTGCCGGGCGCGGCGCTCGCGGTCGGCGGCAAGCAAGCGCCCGTCGAAAAAGTCTTCATCATCGGCCGACCTCCGGAAACTGCGCGATGCTCCACCGCGGGCGGCGGATCGCGATCGCGCGCAGATTGTACTCGCGTGCGGCGCGTGCGGCACCGGCAATGCGTCACGGGCGAGCGTGTTGCAGCCACTACCCGTCGCCGGACTTCACCGGCTGCGGCGTCATGCGCGCCGAGCATCGCCCGCTTCCCGAGCGGCAACTGCCGTACAATTGCGGCTCGTCACCGCAGGAGCAGTCCCTTGGCCAAGATTGTGGGCGGTATCGCCACGTCGCACACGCCGACGATCGGCTTCGCGCTCGATACCGGCAAGCAGAAGGATCCCGTTTGGGCGCCGATCTTCGAGGGCTACAAGCCCGTGCAGAAGTGGCTCGCCGACAAGCAGCCCGACGTGCTGTTCTTCATCTACAACGACCACGTCACGTCGTTCTTCTTCGATCATTACTCGCATTTCGCGCTCGGTATCGGCGAGGAATTTCCGGTCGCGGACGAGGGCGGCGGGCCGCGCGCGTTGCCGCCGCTCAAGGGCCATCCGAAGCTCGCGCAGCACATCGCGGCCGGGCTCGTGGCGGACGAGTTCGATCTTTCGTACTTCCAGGGCAAGGGGCTCGATCACGGCGCGTTCTCGCCGCTGTCGCTGCTCTGGCCGCACGATCCCGATTGGCCGGCCGCCGTGGTTCCGCTCCAGGTGGGCGTGCTCGAGTTTCCCATTCCCACGGCGCGCCGCTGCTACAAGCTCGGCAAGTCACTGCGCAAGGCGATCCAGAGCTATCCGGAGGATCTCAAGGTGGCGATCGTCGGCACGGGCGGTCTCTCGCACCAGGTGCACGGCGAGCGCGCGGGCTTCAACAACACGCCGTGGGACAAGGAGTTCCTCGAGCTGCTCGAGAAGGATCCGGAAAAGCTCGCGGAGATGACGATCGCGGACTATGCGGTGCGCGGCGGCGTGGAAGGCGCCGAGGTGATCATGTGGCTCATCATGCGGGGCGCGCTCTCCACCAGGGTCAAGAAGCTGCACGAGGCGTACTACCTGCCGTCGATGACGCCGATCGCCACGCTGATCTTCGAGGACGACTCCGTCGACCCCGTCGACGAGACGCCGCAGCAATATCGGGAGCGCGCGTCGCACGAGCTCGCCGGCGTGGAGAAGATCGACGGCTCGTATCCGTTCACGCTCGACCGCAGCGTGAAGGCGTTTCGGCTGAACGAGTTTCTGCACCGGCTCGTGGAGCCGGCGTTCCGCAAGCAGTTCCTGTCGGACCCCGAGACGCAGTTCGAAGCGGCGGGCCTCACCGATGAGGAGCGCGACATGGTGCGCCGGCGCGACTGGCGCGCGCTGATCCGCTACGGCGTGATCTTCTTCCTGCTCGAGAAGCTGAGCGCGGTGATCGGCTCCACGAACCTGCACATCTACGCCCACATGCGCGGCCAGTCGCTCGAGGACTTCCAGAAGACGCGCAACGCCAAGATGCTCTACTCGGTAGCCGGCAAGGACGAAGGCAAGAAAGACTGGGACCGCCCGCAAAAATAGGGACATGTTACTTTTTCGGCGAAACGCGGCGGCGAGGGCGATTGGCGAAAGGTGAGGCGGTGGAGCTCGGCAGACTCTGTCGCGACGGATCGCGGGACGTTGCGATGATCTGCCCGCCGGGGACGATGGTCCGACACGGCCCCGCGCGCCCCGACATGACGCGACATCGCTATATGTGCCGCTGGCGCGGCCGCGAGCGGCAAAGACTTCGACGTGCGACGCTCACGCGTCCCGGCCATCGACCGTTCCGCCGAAAAAGTAACATGTCCCTATTTTTCGCATGAAAGTCACGATCCTCGACGACTACTTCGACACGCTGCGCACGTTACCGAGCTTCGCGAAGCTCGCGGGGCACGACGTCACGATCTGGAACGATCACCTCCAGGACACCGACACGCTCGCCGAGCGCCTGCGCGACACGGAGGCGCTGGTGCTGATCCGCGAGCGCACGCACATTCGCACGCCGCTGCTCGAGAAGTTGCCGCGCCTGAAGCTCATCAGTCAGAAGAGCGTCTACCCGCACATCGACGTCGACACCTGCACCCGTCTCGGGATCATGCTCTGCTCGAAGACGCACGCCGGCGGGCCGTCGTACGCCGCGTGCGAGCTCACCTGGGGCCTCATTCTCGCGGCGATGTACAAGATTCCCCAGCAGATGGCGTCGCTCCGGGCGGGCAATTGGCAGATGGGCGTGGGCGCGAGCCTTCGCGGCAAGACCCTCGGCATCTACGGGTACGGCGGCATCGGCACCGTTCTTGCGTCGTGGGGCAAGGCGTTCGCGATGAACGTGCTCGTGTGGGCGCGCGAGGCGAGCCGCGAGCGGGCGCGCGCCGATGGCTACGCGACCGCGCGCAACAAAGAAGAGTTTTTCGAGACGTGCGACGTGCTGTCGTTGCACATGCGGCTCGTCGATGCCACGCGCGGCATCGTGAAGGAGAGCGACCTCGCGCGCATGAAGCCGAGCGCGCTGCTCGTGAACACGAGCCGCGGCCCGCTCATCGAGCCGGGCGCGCTCGTGCGCGCGCTGCGGACCGGGCGCCCCGGCATGGCGGCGGTGGACGTCTACGACAAGGAGCCGCTCACGCCGGCCGACGACCCGCTGCTCACGCTGCCGAACGTGGTCTGCACGCCGCACATCGGCTACGTGTCGCGCGACGAGTACGAGATCCAGTTCAGCGACATCTTCGACCAGATCGTGGCGTACGCTGCGGGCGCGCCGATCAACGTAGTCAACATCCAGGTGCTCGATTCGCCGGCCCTGAGGAAATAGGAATACGCTCATGAACGTGCGTCTCGCCGCGCTCGCCCTCGCGCTCTCGGCTCTTGCGCCGCGCTTCTCGCAGGCGCACCACTCCACCGCCGTGTTCGTGCTCGACAAGCCGATCGAGATCCGCGGCGTGGTGAGCGACTTCAAGCTCCGCAGCCCGCATTCGTCGTTCGTGGTGGAGGGCCGCGTGTTCGCCGACGGTCGCGCCGCGGGGCCCGTCGAGCGCTGGGAGCTCGAGTGGGAGGCGCTGCCGCCGCTGCGCACGCTCGGCGTCGACGCGGCCACCTTCAAGGCGGGCGACGCCATCACGGTGGTCGCTTCGCCGCACCGCGACCCGGCCTTCAAGTTCGCGCACGCGCAGGTGGTCACGGCCGCCAACGGCAGCGTCTACGGATTCGATCGAAGCGACCGTATCTACAGCCCGTCGCTCGTCAAGGCGCTCGGCGACGCAACCGGCAAGACCGTCGGCGCGCCGCCGACCGCGATCACGGCGCCGGCGGCAACCGGGATCGCGCGGCTCGCGGGCCGCTGGCAGCAACCGGTCATGCCGCCGGGCAAGGAGTCGCCGTTGGCGTTGAACGAGGCCGGGCTCGCCGCGCGGCGCGGCTACGACCGCAAGTTGTCGCCGGCGAATACTTGCGAGTCTATGGCGGTGCCCGACGTATTCATGGCGCCGTTCTACTTGTTCGAGCTGCGGATTAGCGGAGAGAGCGTGATGCTGCACAACGAGGCGTACGACATCCGCCGAACCGTGCCGCTCGGGGGCACGGCCGCGCGCGTGGACGAGCGCGGTCAGCACGGCACTGCCACCGCCCGAGTGGACGGCGACGCGCTCGTGGTCGAGAGCCGCGGCTTCCCCGCGTCGAAGTGGGGGCTCGGCGCCGAGGTGCAGCTCCTCGGCGCCGGCGCCGACGTGCCGTCGAGCGAGCGGAAAACGTTGACCGAGCGTTTCACGGCCGGCAGCGACGGACGCACGCTCGTCTACGAGTTCACGCTCGACGATCCCGGCTACGTCAGCAAACCCTACTCCGGCCGCGTGGAGCTCACCCGCGTGCCCGACATGGCGCAGATGTATCCCTACGAGTGCGATCCCGAGAGCGCCGCGATGTGGTCGCGCGACGCCAAGGACAAGCCGCTGCGCGTCGGGCAGTAGCACAGCGCGTCGCTCGCCGAAAAATAGGGACAGGTTACTTTTTCGCGCGGGTGTCGGACGCGACGCCCCGCTCGGGTCGCTCGCGAAAAAGTAACCTGTCCCTATTTTTCGGCGAGGGCGGGGGCGTTGCGCAGCAGGAGCGTGGCGGCCGCGCCCACGAGCATCATCACGCCCAAGAAGATCAACCCGCCCGCGAAGCCGCCGGTGGCGGCACGCACCCAGCCCACCACGTTCGGGCCCACGAAGCCGCCGAGCGACGCCATCGCGTTGATCAGCGCGATTCCGCCCGCGGCGGCCGAGCCCGTTAGGAAGCGGGTGGGCAGCGCCCAGAACGGCCCCCGCGTGCCGATGTCGCCGACGGCGGCGAGCGACAGCGCCACGATGCCGAGCACCGGCGACACGAGGAACGCGCTCGCGGCGAACGCGAAGCCTGCGATCGCGCTCGGTATCGCGACGTGCAGAAGCCGCTCGCCGGTGCGGTCCGAGCTGCGGCCGATCAAGACCATGCCGACCGCAGCGGCCGCGTACGGAATCGCCGCGACGAGCCCGGTCTGGAAGTTCGAGAGCCCGGTCATGCTCTTCACGATCTGCGGGATCCAGAGCTGCAGGCCGTAGCTGCAGAGCTGGCACGCGAACAGGATCAAACAGAGCACGAGGACCGTGGGATGGAGCAGCGCGGACTTGAGATCGATTCGATGCCGCTGCACGGCCGCGGCGTGCTCGGCGTGCATGGTGCGCGAGAGCCAATCGCGCTGCTCGGACGAGAGCCACCGCGCTTCCTCGGGTGTGTCGGTGAGGAAGAACAGCACCACGAAGCCCAGCAGCACGGCCGGAATTCCCTCGAGCAGGAACAACCACTGCCAGCCGGTGAGGCCGAGCACTCCGTTTAGCTCGAGGATCGCGCCGCCGAGCGGATTGCCCACGAAGCCCGACAGTGGAATGCCCAGCATGAACCACGACACCGCTCGCGCCCGCTCGGAGCTCGGAAACCAATGGCCGAGGTAGTAGATGATGCCCGGCAAGAAGCCGGCCTCGGCGGCGCCGAGCAGGAAGCGCAGCACGCCGAAGCTCACCGGCCCGCGCACGAACAGCATCGCCACGGAGAGGATGCCCCAGGTGACCATGATGCGCGCGATCCAGCGCCGCGCGCCCACTTTCGCGAGCACCACGTTGCTCGGCACCTCGCAGATCGCGTAGGCGATGAAGAACAGCGTGGCGCCGAAGCTGAAGCTTCGGTCGGTGAGGCCGATGTCGGCGTTCATCGTGAGCGCGGCGATGCCCACGTTCACACGGTCGATCCAGGCGATGATGTAGAGCAGCAGCAGGAACGGCAGCAGCCGCCACGCGACCTTGGCGATCGTCGCTCGGCCCAGCGCCGCAGCCGGCGCGACGGTGTCGGGCGAGACGGCGACGTCCCGCGGCGTGCTGATCACTTGGCGCTCCCCTCGAATGCCGTGGCGCCATTGTCTGCTTGCACGCGTGCGCGCGGCAACCCGCGGCTCGGAGCCGCCGGTCGTGCGAGTCGATTCCGAAGTGCCGGCGTCAGCCGGCAGGCGGGCGCGTCAGTTGCCGCTCACCGCGAGCCGGTTGCGAACCTCGGATACTTCGCGGGTCTGGCTGGCGAGGCGCCCTGCGAGCTCCTTCTCCTCGTTCGTCCGCACTACGCCCGTGAGCGTGACGATGTTGCTGCGCGTCATCACGTCGATCGTGCCTGAGTGCAGGCTGGGGTCGCTGCGCAGGCTCTGCCGTACCGCCGCCTCGAGGGACGCGTCGGTGTCGGTGTGAGTGTTGTCCACCGCCGCGGCACGACCGGCGTCGACCACGATCTGATTCTCGACGCGCGCCACGCCGTTGATCTGGCGCGCGAGCTGTTCCGCCTGCATCCGCTCGGCATCGGTGTGGGCCGTGCCGCGCAGGGTCACCACGCCGTTCTGGATCTGCGAGTTGAAGTTCGCGATCTGCACCTTCTGCCGCAGCTGCGCCTGCACCTCGAGTCCTACCTGCGCGTCGCTCGGGGCGCCCTGCACGTGCTGCACGGGCGTGATGCCGGTGAGCGAGCCGACCGAGCCTCCGGGATTCTGCAATTGCGCGTTGGCTGCGGGCACGGCGAACGCGAGCCCGATTCCCACGGCGATCAAGCATCTGTTCAGCATGATCCTTCCTCCATCCATGTAAGCTAGCCCGTGCAAGCGCCGTGCCGACCCGCGGGCCCGCGGGCCGCCGGCCCGCGCGCGGGGCGCCGGCACCGGCGGTTCGGGTTTTCGCGACTCGAGCGCGACCGACAATTACAAGATTTGGAACATGCCGCGGCCGGTCCGCGGCGGCGAGGAGAGGACCCGTGGCAGTCGCTGCATCCCCGGCGCCGGCGCGCCGTTATCGGCATTACGATCTCGTGCTCTCGGGATTCGTGACCGTGTTGCTGTGCTCGAACCTGATCGGCACGGCCAAGGTCTCGCAAATCTCCTTGCCGTTCGCGCTGCCGGTCGTGGGCGCCACGCTCGTGTTCGGCGTCGGCAACATATTTTTTCCGATCAGCTACATCTTCGGCGACGTGCTCACCGAGGTGTACGGCTACGCGCGCGCCCGGCGCGTGATCTGGGCCGGCTTTCTCGCGATGCTGTTCGCCACCGTGATGTCGCTCGTGGTGATCGGGCTGCCGCCGACGCCGAGCGAGCCGTTCAACGCCACGTTGCAGCCGGCGCTCGAGGTGGTCTTCGGCAACACCTGGCGGATCGTGTTGGCCTCGATCATCGGCTTCTGGGCGGGCGACTTCGTGAACGCGTACGTGCTCGCGCGGATGAAGGTGCTCACGCGCGGCCGCTGGCTCTGGATGCGAACGATCGGCTCGACGATCGTCGGGCAGGGCGTCGACAGCGTGATCTTCTATCCGGTCGCATTCGCGGGCATCTGGGCGGGCGAAACGTTGTTCACGGTGATCGCGTTCAACTTCGCGTTCAAGGTCATGGTCGAGGTCGTG
>DASUFK010000272.1:0-2565 GCA_036274615.1 Gammaproteobacteria bacterium
CCGTGTCTGGGATCGCGCCCGAGAGATCGCGGCGACCTTCTGGCGAAGAGCATCGGAAGCAGATCTATCCCGAACGATGCGCACGATCGTCGAGGGGCATCTCCGAAGACAGGCGCGCAGTTAGAAATCGAGCGCGCCAAACGGGTCGCGCGTTGCTGTCCGTGTTGGCTTGGCATCGTCGATCCGTCGTTTCGCCTATATGGCGTGCTCGGACGTGGCAGGCGGCACTCCCCTCAGGCGCATCGCGTTCACCCGAGCTCCGTGCGCGAGCATTCGCGCAACGCAGCTGCGAAGCCTATGCTGCACTCTACGGCGCCCGTTCTTGCGCTTCTCGAAGCCGCGCCGAAGCGGAGGAAATCGCCATGGCGGATACCGTTTCACCCTCCTTGATCGTTCGCATCCCCACGCCGATCTGGTTGCTCGGCCTCATCGGCGCGGCATTGTTGGTAGATGTGGCGCTCAAGCCTCCGGCCGTGGCGCAATATCGGCCGGCGGGGATCGTGCTGCTCGCGGCCGGCCTCCTATTCTCGGTGTGGGCGGCGGCAACGTTCCGGCGTCACAAGGCCGACATCCGGCCTTCCTCGAGCAACCATCCTGCGTTTGTTACGGACGGGCCGTTCCGCGTCTCGCGCAATCCGATGTATGCCGGATCGCTCGGAGTCGCGGTGGGCGCCGCGCTCCTAGCGGGCACCTGGCTCATGTGGCTCGTCCCGATCGTGCTGTTCCTGCTCCAGAGTTTCGTAATCATTCCGTTCGAAGAGCGCAGCATGCGGCGCGCGTTCGGCGAAGCATACGACGGCTATAGCGCGCGCGTTCGGCGCTGGATCTGAGCGAGCGCAGAAAGAACGCCCGACAGTGCTAGAACACCCGGAGTCACGGGTACCGCTCCTACCGCAGTCCAATATGATGGACTACCGGCCGTAGTCCATTATACTGGACCGCAAGCTCAACAGGAGTCCGGGATGGACCTGCGCACAGTCGGCCTGCTGATCGGCGAACGCCGGCGTGCCCGGAAGCTGACGCTGGCAGCCGTTGCGGCAGCGGCCCGCGTCGGCCGTTCGACGTTGGCAGCGCTCGAGTCCGGCAAGATCGAAGAGCTCGGCTTTGCCAAGGTCGAGCGAATCTGCACAGCCGTGGGCCTCGTGCTCGAAGCGCGGCCGACGGCGCTCGAAGCGCCGCTCATGGAACATCGCCACCTCACCGACCAGGCGGGCCGCGAGCTCACCAAGGCCGCCATCGAGGACGTGATCGTGCGCGGCGGTCTGGAGGCGTGGCGCGGATTGGCGCGAGCCGTCCGCGAGGACCGAACCGGCCGGATCGCGGAGCGCGCGCGCGAGGTGGCAACCGCGGTGGGCCGGCACGACAGCAAGGCGCGCGCGTTCGCGGCGCTCTTGCCGGTGCTCGCGGCACGCAAGGGAAAACGGCGCGGTGCCGAAACCTAGCGCCAAGCGCGGCCGGCGCAAGCGGAGCGAGCTCCCTCAATGGGAGAAGCTGCTCGCCCACGCGTCTCTATTGCAGACCAAGATTCCGAGCGCCGTGCTCGTGGGCGGCACGGCTGCCGCGCTGCACGCGGGACATCGATTCTCGTTCGATCACGATCACGTCATTCGAGATCTCGAGCGGCACTACGACGCTGCGTGCGCGGCGCTCGAGGCGATCGCCGGCTGGCGCACCAACCGCAAGGTGCGCGGCAAGCTCGTGCTCGGCGCAATCGATGGAGTGGACGCCGGGCTGCGCAATCTACGTCGCACGGCGCCCCTCGAGACGACGGTGGTCGAAACGGCGGGCGGACGACCTTTGCGCGTGCCCACTGTCGACGAGATGCTGCGAATCAAGACCTTTCTCGTCGTCGAGCGGGGCGCAACGCGTGACTATCTCGACGTTGCCGCGCTGTCGCATCACCTCGGGCTCGCGAAAAGCACCGCCGCCCTCGAGCGCATGGCCGGGCTCTATGCCGACTTCGCCGGTGAAGGGGGAGACATGCTCATGACGGCGATCACCAAGCTCGCGGAGCCGAGCCCCTACGATCTCACGGACGTCGACCTGCGGGAGTACAAGGGCCTCGTGCCCCCATGGAACGACTGGAGCGCGGTGCAGCAGCAGTGCCGCGCGCTTGCCGCCGCGCTGCTGAGCAGCTCGGGCGAGTGAGCGTTCGCGCCAGCGGACGCTTCGGCTCACGAACGAGTTGCCTCCGTCTGGCGGTTGGCGTCGCCCCCGTCCTGCCCGATATGCGACGCCAATCACCAAGCAGGCCGCACTATTAGACGTCGAGCAGCTGCACGTGCCGCCCCAACAGCGCGGCGAGCGGCTCTAGATCGTGAGTATCGGACGTGGCGATGTCGTCACCGTCGTCGGCGAGCAGCACGAGCGCGGCGTCGATTACATCGGAGGCGCCGGCCCGCGCGAGCAGGTCGCCGGCCGTGCGTATGGAACTGCTGCGCGAGGCGGAAGTAGCTCGCCATGCCGCCTTCGAGCAGCGCTTCGCCGAACAGGCGACGGCCGCCGGCTGAGTCGAACGCGGGCAGCGTCGCCGGCAGTGGGCGCATGTAGAAGCTGGGCTGGTTC
>DASUFK010000273.1:0-7806 GCA_036274615.1 Gammaproteobacteria bacterium
AGAGCGTCTCGGCCACGGTGGTCGCGACCCAAGTGCCCTGCAGCCATTCCAAAAAACCCATCGGCCCCTCTCCGCGCACGCGGATTCAACGTTCGATCGGCCGTGGATTGTACCGAAAGGGGCTGACTCGCGAGTCAAGAATGCACCAGAGGTCGTGTCTCACTTGGCCGCGCTTGTGGGGTTGTGCCAGCTGCGGCCGTGCCTCACTCGTGGGATGCCTGTGCCGCGGCACGCGACTTCGCCGGCCTTCGGCCGGTTCCCTCGCCACGGCGCGTTCGCCGGGGTCCGGCCCGCGGTCGTTCACTCGTGTCGCTAGTACAGAAGTCAGTGCCGCCGCGGTTCCGGATGCTCGCCTCTCGGCGAGCACCCGGCCGCTACGCGGCCGGGCTCCGCGGCTCTCGCCGCTGTGGCTCGGCGGTCGCTATCGCCGCGGCACAGGCATCCCACGAGTGAGGCACGGCCGCAGCGTTGGGCGTCCTGCGCGCGGCCGAGGAGACGGGACCGCGGTTAGAACGCGATGCCGTAGTCCTCGCCGAAGTCGCTGGAGCCGCCCCAGAGGCTGCCGTGGAGCTGGTCGATGAAGATCGCGTTGATGGGCCCTGAGGTTTTTTCCCACGTTTCGATGCGGTAGCCCATGCGCTCGAGCTCGGAGCGCACCCACTGCGGAGTGTCGGCTCGCACCACGAGACGGCCCGGCTCCGAAGTGTGGTCGCCGAACGAGTCGTGCATTTGATAGCTGTTGACGTTCGCCGCTTCGGTGGCCTGCTGCACGCTCATGCCGAACTCGACGACGTTCAGAAAGAACTGCAGCAGATTCTGGTCCTGCGCGTCGCCGCCCTGCACCGCGAACGACAGGAACGGCTTGCCGTCGCGCAGCGCGAGGCTCGGCGAGAGCGTCGCGCGCGGCCGCTTGCCCGGCGCGAGCACGTTGAACGGATTCATCGACTCGTCCATGACGAAGCTCTGCATCCGCTGCGACAAGCCGAAGCCGGTGCTGCCTGCGATGAACGCCGGTACCCAGCCGCCGCTCGGCGTGATCGACACCACCCAGCCGTTCGAGTCCGCGGCTTGAATGGACGTGGTGCCGGCGACGAATGCCTGGTCGTGCGTGAGACTGAATTCCGGCACGTTGTTGTCGCCGCGGCGGCGCTCCGCGATCCGCGGCCGCCAGTGCTCGAGCAACGCCGTGTACGGATTCTTCGCGCCTTGATACGGATAGGGATCGCCCGGCGCGATCAGCGGATTGTTGTGCTGCCAGTTGATCTCGGTGAGCCGCGACTTGGCGTAGTCCTTCGAGAGCAGCCCCTTGATCGGCTCCACGGGCGGCACGTACGGATCGCCGTAATAGAAGTCGCGATCGGCGTACGCGAGATTCATGGCCTGGTAGAGCGCATGGATGTAACGCGCGCTGTTGTAGCCCATCGACTTCAAGTCGACGTTCTCGAGGATGTTCAGCGTCTGCAGCAGCACCGGGCCCTGCACCCAGTGATTGAGCTTGTAGACCTCGATGCCCTTGTAGGTGGTCATCGCGGGGTCCTCGACGTAGACGTGCCAGCGGTCGAGGTCCTCCATCGTGATCAGGCCGCCGGCGGCTTGCGTGGCCGCGACGAGCTCGCGGCCGATGTCGCCGCGGTAGAACCGCTCGTAAGCGGCCATGATCGCTTCCTTGCGGCTCTTGCCGGCCTTGAGCGCGGCCCGCTCGCTCTCGACGAGCTTCGTGAGCGTGGCGAGCAGCTCGGGCTGGCGGAAAATCTCGCCGGGATACGGCGCCGACCACTGCTGCGGCCGCGCCGGATCGAAGTGCGGCAGCAGCACGCGGCGCGACGCTTCCCAGCGCACGAGTAGTTCCTTGTTACCCTCGATGTTGACGGACTGCGTTTGCTCCATCGGGTAGCCGTTTGCCATCTGCATCGCGGGCTCGAGCACCTGCTCCAAGCTCATCGTGCCGAACTCGGCGAGCATCACCATGAGCCCGCCGGGCGTGCCCGGAGTGACGGCCGCGAGCGGCCCGAAGTCGGGCGGCCCGCGCATGCCGCGAGAACGGAAGAACTCGGGCGTGGCGCCCGTGGGTGCGACCCCGAGCGCGTTGATCGCGCGCACCTTGCCGGTGCGGGGATCATGGATCAGCGCCTGCGTCTCGCCGCCCCACGACAGCGTGTCCCACATCGTGGCCCCGGCCGCGAGCATCGCGCACGCGGCGTCGACGGCGTTGCCGCCCTTGGCGAACGCGAGCGCACCGGCCGTGGCCGACAGCGGCTTGCCGGTGATCGCAACCCAATGGGCCCCGTGCAAACCCGGCTTGTGCGTCTCGCGTGCCTCTTGCGCCGCGAGCGGGTGGGCCAGGAGCACGAGGGAGAGCGCGCCGACCATGGCGCCGAGCGAGCGCTTGAGCGCGCCGCGCCGCGCGAGGCGCGGCCGAGTCGTCGTAACCATGGGCCCGACTATAGCACCGGCCTTTGGCGGCGCACCGGGAAAACTTCACGCCTCGCGGCCCCGCCGGCGGCTGACACGCTCGGCGTCTGACACCTGCCGCGCACCGGGCTGTAGGATAGGCGGGACGCGGGTTTGCGCCCGTTCGCGTCGCCGCTTCGAGGTTCGCAAACTTGACCACCGAGCTCTCGCTGTTTCCCCCGGACAAGGCCGAGTCGACGGCGGCGGCGCCCCTCGCCCACCGGTTGCGGCCGGAGACGTTCGACGACTTCCTGGGCCACGAAGAGCTGCTCGGCCCCGGCAAGCCGCTGCGCGAGGCGATCGAGCGCGGCTCGATCACGAGCATGGTGCTGTGGGGACCGCCCGGCTGCGGCAAGACGACGCTCGCGCGGCTGCTCGCGCGCTACACCGACCGCGAGCTCGTGGTGTTCAGCGCGGTAACCGAAGGCGTGCCGCGGGTGCGCGAGATCATTCGCGAGGCCGAGCAGCGCCGGCAGGTGGAAGGCCGCGGCACGATTCTCTTCTGCGACGAGATCCACCGCTTCAACAAGTCGCAGCAGGACGCGTTTCTACCGTCGGTCGAGTCGGGCGTCATCACACTCGTCGGCGCCACCACCGAGAACCCGTCGTTCGAGCTCAACTCGGCGCTGCTCTCGCGGCTGCGCGTGTTCGTGCTCCAGCCGCTCGCACCGGGCGCGATCCGCGCGATCATCGAGCGCGCGCTCGCCAAGCTCGCGGGCGAGAGCGGCAAACCAGCGCCGCCTCTGTCCGAGGCCGCGCTCGAGCTGCTCGTGCGGCACGCGGACGGCGACGCGCGCCGCGCGCTCAACGCCACCGAGGCGCTGCTCGACCACGTGCTCCGCGACCGCAAGCGCGCGGCCGGCGCCGAAGTGCCCGCCGAGACGGTGGCCGCGGTGCTCGAGCGGCGGCTCGCGCAGTACGACAAGGCCGGCGAGCAGCACTTCAACCTGATCTCCGCCCTGCACAAGGCCGTGCGCGGCAGCAACGTCGAAGGCGCGCTCTACTGGCTCGCGAGGATGATCGACGGCGGCGAGGACGTGCTCTACATCGCGCGTCGCGTCGTGCGCATGGCCATCGAGGACGTCGGTCTCGCGGACCCGCGGGCGCTCACGATCGCGCTTGCGGCGAAGGACACCTATCACTTCCTGGGATCGCCCGAGGGCGACCTCGCGATCGCCGAGGCGGTGGTCTACCTCTGCGCGGCGCCGAAGTCGAACAAGGTCTACTCCGCCTGGGGCGAGGCGATGCAGGCGGCGCGCGATTATCCGGCCGAGCCCGTGCCGCTGCACATCCGCAACGCCCCCACCGCGCTGATGAAGGGCCTGGGCTACGGCGCCGGCTACCGCTACGATCACGCCGAGGAAGGCGCGCACGCCGCGGGACAGGAGTATCTCCCCGAGCCGCTGCGCGGCGCGAAGTGGTACGAACCCACCGACGCGGGCTACGAAAAGACACTCGCCGAGCGCCTCGCGTGGCTGGCGCGCCGCAGGGATGAAAAATAGGGACATGTTACTTTTTCGGCGGCAGAGTCTCATCGACCGCAAGGGTTTTCGAAAAAGCAACATGTCCCTATTTTTCATACCGCCCGAAAGCGCATGAGCGAAAACAATACGAACGCGCAGCGTGCGTTCTTCTTCGTGCTGCTGTTCGCGGTGACGCTCGCGTTCCTGTGGCTCGTCCGCGGGTTCCTGCAGCCGATCTTCTGGGCGATCGCGTTCGGCATCATCGTCTATCCCGTCCACGACTGGCTGGTCGCGCGGCTCCGCGGACGAGAGTCGCTCGCGGCGCTACTGAGCGTGCTGCTGCTCGTGATCGTGGTGATCTTGCCGCTGATCGGTGTGGCCGCCGCGGTCACGAACGAAGCCGCAGGGCTCGTGCAACGCTTGAGCGCCGGGGGACTCGACTTCAATGGGCTCTACAGTCACGCCCAGGAAAGCATGCCGCGCGCGGTCGCCCTGGTGGAGCGGCTCGGCATCGACCCGGAGAAGATCGAGAGCCAGGCCTCCGAGGCCGCGGTGAACGTGAGCCGCTTCGTCGCATCGAGCGCGCTGTCGATCGGCAAGGACTCGCTGCGCGCCACCGTGTTCTTCTTCTTGATGCTCTATCTCCTTTTCTTCTTCTTGCGCGACGGAACGCAACTGCTCGAGGGCTTGGTGCGGGCGTTACCGCTCGGGGACACGCGCGAACGGGCGCTGTTCGCGCGCTTCGCCGAAGTGTCACGCGCGACGATCAAGGGCACGCTCGCCGTCGGCGCGGTGCAAGGCTTGATCGGCGGCGTCGCGTTCGCGCTGCTCGGCATCCGCGCACCGGTGCTCTGGGGCACCGCGATGGCGCTGTCGAGCCTCATCCCGGGCGTCGGCCCGGCGCTCGTGTGGCTGCCGGCGGCGATCATCCTGATCGCGAGCAAGCACGTGGTGGCCGGTATCGTGCTGATCCTGATCG
The DNA here is from genome assembly GCA_036274615.1 of Gammaproteobacteria bacterium. Classification (GTDB taxonomy): domain Bacteria; phylum Pseudomonadota; class Gammaproteobacteria; order Steroidobacterales; family Rariloculaceae; genus FEN-1219. The sequence continues at coordinate 4,894 of DASUFK010000273.1, forward strand.
GAGTGTTCGTGATCGGGCTCGTCGACAATCTGCTGCGGCCGATCCTCGTGGGCCGCGACACGAAGATGCCGGACTATCTGATCCTGCTGTCGACGCTCGGCGGTCTCGCCGGCTTCGGCTTTGCCGGCATCGTGATCGGCCCCATCATCGCGGCGCTGTTCTTGAGTATCTGGCAGATGTCTCAAGAGGAGTTCGGTCCGGACGAGGTCGAGAACCCGCCGGCGCCCGCCGCCGCGGCGCCACCGCCGCCGGACGGTAACGTCACACCACCTTGAGCTTCCACGCGCCGCGGCGGAACAAGATCAGACCCGTAACCGCGAGCATCGACTCCGAGATCGCCGCCGCCCAGAACACGCCGTCCGGCCCGAGCCCGAGCACCTTCGCGAGCGCGTACGCGAGCGGCAGCTGCAGCACCCAGAAGCAGAGCGCGTTGAGCCAGGTCGGTGTGCTGGTGTCACCGGCGCCGTTGAAGGCCTGCGTCACGATGAGGCCGACGGCGTAGAACCCGTAGCCGTAGCTCACGATGCGGAGACCCGCGGCGCCGTAGCGCAACACTTCCGGTTCCTGCGTGAAGAACCCCACGAGCGCCTCGGCGAACACCACGCCCACCACGCCCACGGCAACGAGGAACGCCACGTTGTAACGGGTCGCCACCCACACCGACGCCTCGGCGCGCTCCGGCTGCTTCGCGCCCAAGTTCTGACCCACGAGCGTGGCCGCCGCGTTGCTCAAGCCCCAAGCCGGCAGGAACGTGAACATCATGATGCGGATCGCGATCGTGTAGCCCGCGATCGCGGCGCTGCCGTAGGTCGAGATCACGCGCATGAGCACGATGTAGCTCGACGTGGCGATGATGAACTGGAACACGCCGCCGGCGGACACGCGCAGCAGCCCCGACATCACCCGCCAGTCCGCGTGCAGATGCCGCAGGCGCAAGACGATGCGGCCGCGGCCATTGGTGAGGTAGTGCAGTGCGAACAGCGCGCCGATGCCGCGGCCGATGTTGGTGGCGACGGCTGCGCCTGTCACGCCGAGCTCCGGCAGCGGCCCCGGGCCGTAGATCAACAGCGGCCCGAGCAGGATATTGATGCCGTTCGCGAGCCAGAGCACGCGCATCGCGAGCGCGGCGTTGCCTGCGCCCCGCAGCACGGCGTTGAGCAGGAACAGCAGCAGGATGCTCAGCGAGCCGCCGAGCATCAGCGTGGTGTAGCTCGTGCCGACCGCGACGACATCTTCGTCGGCGCCCATGAGCCGCAAGATGTCGCGCGCGAACGCAATGCCGAGCGTGGCCACCACCAGCCACGCCGCCACCGCGAGCCAGATGGTCTGACCCGCCACCTTGGCGGCACCGTCGACGTTGCCCTCGCCGATGCGCCGGGACACGAGCGCGCTCACCGCCATGCCGAGCCCGATCGCGACGGCGTAAAGCAGCGTGAGCACGGCTTCGGTGAGGCCCACCACCGCCACGGACGCGGCGCCGCGGCCCGACACGAAGTAGATGTCGACGACGGCGAACACCGACTCCATCGCCATCTCGAGCATCATCGGGATCGCGAGCAGGAACACTGCGCGGCCGATGCTGCCGCTCGTGTAGTCGTGCTCCGCGCCGGCGACGGCCTCGCGCACCAAGGCCCACGCGCGCCGCCAGCGGCGCGGGAGCCTCGCGTCCAACGATTCGGTGCTCATCGAGGGCCTCGCGAAAAAAAGAAGACGCCCCGGCCGCCGGAAGTTTCGGACGCAGCGCGCGGCACGGCGCGTTGCTCTGAGGCGAAGGCTTGCGGCGGACGCTGCTGGAGAGGGATCCCGGGTCCTTCGAGCCGGGGCGCGCAGTTTAAACCAACACGCCGGCCGCGCAACCTACACCGCGGCGCCACCAGAACCTGTCGTAAATAGGGACTGGCTGCCTTCTCGACGCGGCGGTCGGCCAATTCGGCCCGCGAGGAAAATGGGGACATGCTGCTTTTCCACGCAGCGGTCCGTCGGTTCCGCTCCATCGGCCCAAAAAGCAGCATGTCCCTATTTTTTCTCTACGTTATGCTTACGGCTCCAGCGGCGGGGGGGGGGCGCGAAGAACAAGATGACCGAGACACGCAACGAATTCCTCGTCCGCGAGTTCTTCGAGACGCTGTCGAGCGGCGATCTCGAGGCGCTGCGGCCGCTGATCCACAAAGACGGCAGCTGGGAGGCCACGAGCCAGTCGATCCCCGGCGCCGGCGTCACCAAGGGCCGCGACAAGATCATCGACGAGTTCCTCGCGCCGGTACGCGGCCTGTTCGAGCCCGGCGACCCCAAGGTCGTGGTCTTGCGGATTTTCGGGAAGGACGAGTGGGTCGCGGCCGAGACGGAGGCCTTAGGTCTGCTCGCGAACGGCAACGAGTATCACAACCGCTACGCGTGGATCGTGGAGATCCGCGACGACAAGATCTACGCGCTGCGCGAGTACATGGACTCCCACTACATCTTGAAGCAGCTGAAGATGCTATGAGCGCCGCGACGTACAACAGCGCCTCTTCGGACATCGTAGTCGTAGGGTCCGGCCACAACGGCCTCGTTGCGGCGGCCTATCTCGCAGCTGCCGGCAAGAAAGTGCTCGTGCTCGAGCGCAACCCGTGGTTCGGGGGCGGCGTGGTCACGCGCGAGCTCACCGTGCCCGGCTTCAAGCACGACCAGCACTCGATGGCGCACATCTTCATCCAGGCGAACCCGCTGCTGAAGAACGACGAGCTCGGCCTCAAGTCGAAGCACGGACTCAAGTACCTGTTCCCCGACACGCCGATGATGTCGGTGTTCGAGGACGGCACCACGCTCGCGCTGCACCGCGACCGCGAGAAGAGCTGCGCGGAGATCGCCAAGTTCTCGAAGAAGGACGCCGACGCGTTCCGCTGGCTCGCGCAGAAAGCCGCGGGCTACATG
>DASUFK010000274.1:0-8182 GCA_036274615.1 Gammaproteobacteria bacterium
GTACACGGCACGAAGGATCGGGGCGTATTCTTCGATTCGAAGTACGAGTCCTTTGGCTATCTGCTGGCTTCGTTGTCTCCCCTCACGCTCAACGTGCAGCCGCGCCGGGGGAGCGCCTGGGTTTGCCTCGCGACCTGCGGCGTTCACGACGTCACGCCGCCGGCTCCGATGTCGGAGCGCGCTCCAGGCGTATACCTCGGCGAAGACTTCGGCCCGCAGCTCCCGTATCACGGTACCATCGTGCTGGAGAGTGTAGAGGCATCGCCGCCCGCCAAAGACCAATCGCAATGACGGCATAGGTGCGGCGGATTTCGGCTTTCCGGTTTACCCGCTGTAGTGCAAAGTGGCGGGGCCGTGAGACGCTCACGCCGCCTGGGACAAAGTTGGAGGCAACGTGAAGAACGCCGACGTTTCGACACCCGATCCTCTCGAAGCAACGCTCACCATCGGCGGAATGCGCACGCACGCGCGCCTCGAGATGATCAAGGGCCTGGAACGCCGCTCCTGAGCCCGCCGCGGCTCCGGGCGATTGTAGGCAGTGTTCAAGCGCGCAACTATCTATGCCGTCTCGGCTTGCGCGTGTCTCGCGACGGCGGATTCCTGCGCAGAGGAAAAGGCGTCGTTCCAATTCGAAGAGGCCTTCGCGCTCTATGGTCCTGGCATTTTCCCGGCGATCACGCAAGTTGCGCGGTGCGGTGACTATCGTGTGCTTGTCGTTTACGGCAACGGCACCGACATGCTGTTCTTGGACAAGCTCGTCCGCGTGGACAACGAGTCCACCTTCGCCGCAACGGACGGATTCTCGTTCAGGGAATTCAACTTCTACGAAGACTCCAACCAGATCGAGAGCGTATCCTGCAAGGAGGCCGGTCCCGGCGAGTTGCGCATCGTGGGCCGCGCGTATAGCTTCCACAGTGAGAAGCACTATGACTTCTCGATCGTGATGGACACGGCGCGGCAATCCTATACCTTCGAGCCGCCCCCGACCGAACGCTAGGGCGGCGTCGAGCCAAACGGCACGAACGTGAGCTCTTCTATCGATCGGGCGCTGACGAGGCCGAGCTCGCAATGAAGCGGTCGTTTCGCCAAGTCAACGTATTCTCCTCCGACCCGGTGCTCGGCAATCCGCTCGCGGTCGTGCACGCGGCGGGCGGCCTCGCCGACGAGCAGATGGCGGCCTTCGCCCGATGGACGAACCTGTCCGAGACCGCGTTTCTTCTCGCGCCCACCGACGCCGCGGCGGACTACCGCGTGCGCATCTTCACGCCGAGCGGCGAGCTGCCGTTCGCCGGTCACCCGACCCTCGGCTCGTGTCACGCTTGGCTCGCCGCCGGCGGCAGCCCGCGCGAGCGCGGCGTGGTGGTGCAACAGTGCGGCGTGGGCTTGGTGCGGATTCGCCGCGACGGCGCGCGGCTCGAGTTCGCGGCGCCGCCGTTGCACCGAACCGGGCCGCTCGAACCGAACGTGCTTGCGCAGATCGTGGATGCCTTGCAGCTGGGCGAATCCGACGTCGCTCACCATCAATGGGTGGACAACGGGCCGGGCTGGTGCGCGGTGCTGCTGCGCTCGGCGCGCGAGGTGCTGGCGCTCAGCCCGAGATGGACCGCGCTCGACCGGCTGAAGCTCGGTGTCGTCGGGCCGCATCCGGCGGGCAACGACGCCGCGTTCGAGGTCCGCGCGTTCGTCGGGGACGGCTCGTTCGAGGATCCCGTGACCGGAAGCTTGAACGCGAGCGTCGCCCAATGGCTCATCGGCGCGGGGCTCGCTCCGGCCGCATACGTCGCGGCGCAAGGCACCGCGCTCGGGCGGGCGGGGCGCGTTTATCTGCGGCGAGCCGACGGGGAGGTTTGGGTCGGCGGCGATGTGGTCGGCTGTATAGAAGGTGTGGTTGATCTGTGACGTTAAATGTTTGGTGTCAGACACCAAGGGTGTCAGACACCAAAAGTGCCAGACGCCAAATCTATTCGTCGGCGGCGGGGCGGAACTGATTCATCAGGTCCTTCTGCACGCCGGGCGGGGCGGTGGCGTAGTGGTCGAACTCCATCGTGAAGAGGCCGGTGCCGCCGGTCAGCGACTTCAACGTGGCCTGGTACTCGCCGATCTCGGCGAGCGGCACTTGCGCATGAATCCGCGAGCGCTGTCCCGATAGCGCGTCGGTGCCGGCGATCTTGCCGCGGATCGCCGCGAGGTGGCCCGTGATGTCGCCGACGTGCGAGCTCGGCGCGGTCACCGCGAGCCGCGCGATCGGCTCGAGGATGATCGGCCCGGACTGCGAGATCGCGTGCTTGAACGCGCGCGCGCCGGCCGTCACGAACGCGATCTCCTTCGAGTCCACAGGATGATGCTTGCCGTCGTGCACGATCACGCGCACGTCCACGATCGGATAGCCCGCGATCGCGCCCTCGAGCAGCACCTGGCGCACGCCTTTCTCCACGGCCGGGATGTACTGCGTGGGGATCGCGCCGCCGACCACCTCGCTGACGAACTCGAAGCCCGCGCCGCGCGCCAACGGCTCCACGCGCAGGAACACCTCGCCGAACTGGCCGGCGCCGCCGGTCTGCTTCTTGTGGCGGTGGTGGCCCTCCGCCGCGTGGCCCACTGTCTCGCGATAGGCGATCTTCGGCGGCCGCGTCGCCACGTCGAGACCGTACTCGCTCTGCATGCGATCGAGCACGAGCCGCAAGTGCAGCTCGCCCAGGCCGCGAAGCACGGTCTCGTTCGCCTGCGAGTTGAACTCGATGCGCAAGCTCGGATCTTCCACGGCGAGCTTGTGGAGCGCGTCGGAGAGCTTCTTCTCCTGGCCGCGCTGCTTGAGGTCGATCGCCACGCCGTGCATCGGCGCCGGCAGCGCCACGGCGCGGCAGGAGATCTGATCCTCGTCGTGGCTCGAGTGCAGCACGTCGCCGAACTGGATGTCGTCGATCTTCGCCACGGCGCAAAAATCGCCCGCGCTCGCGGCCGGCACCTCGCGCAGGTCCTTGCCTTGCATGCTATAGAGATGAGTGAGCTTCACGGCCTTGCGCCTGTCGCCGATGTACACCTGCTCGCCGGTGTGGACCTCGCCCTGGTGCACGCGGAACGCGGCGAGCCGGCCCACGTAAGGGTCGACGTTGAGCTTGAACACATGGCCCACGAAGTGGCCGTTGCCGTCGGCGCCGCCGATCTTCACGGCGTGACGGTCGGCGCCCGCCACGAACTCCGGCGGGTTGGCCTCGAGCGGATTCGGCATGAGCTGGGCGAGCACGCGCAGCAGCTGGCGGAGACCGGCGCCGGTCTTGGCGGACACGAAGCACACCGGCACCAAATGACCGCCGCGGAGCGCCTTCTCGAACGGCTCGTGCAGCTGCTCGAGCGAGATCGCCTCGCCTTGCTCGAGGTAGATTTCCATGAGCTCGTCGTCGAGCTCCACCACCTTGTCGGTGATCTCGGTGTGGGCCGCGGCCACCGACGAGAAATCCGGAGTCTCCTCCGAGGGCGCGAAGAAGCAGTCGGCCACGGCCTCGCCGCCGCGCGCCGGCAAGTTGAGCGGCAGGCATTGCGGCCCGAACGCCTGCCGCACCTCGCGCAGCACGCCCTCGAGGTCGGCGCCCGCCGCGTCGATCTTGTTCACGATCACGAGCCGCGCGAGCCGGCGCTCCGCCGCGAACGCCATCATGCGCTGCGCCACGAGCTCGGGGCCGTGCTCGGCGTTGATCACCACCGCGGCGGTTTCCACGGCGGGCAGCACCGCGAGCGCCCTGCCCATGAAGTCGGGATAGCCGGGCGTGTCGAGAATGTTCACGCAGCGGCCGTCGTGCTGGAAATGGCAGATCGCGACTTCGAGGGAATGGTGGAGCTTTTTCTCTTGGGCGGTGTAGTCGCACACCGTGGAGCCTCGTTCCACGCTGCCGGCCGCGCGAATCTCGCCGGCCTTGGCGAGCAGCGCTTCGGTCAGAGTGGTTTTGCCGGACCCGGCGTGGCCGAGCATCGCGACGTTGCGAATGCTCTCGGTATGCGACCTGATGGAGTGAGTCATGGAGCACCTCCGGCCGTTTTCGTTGGGGGCGACCCCGAAGGGGTCTCGCCCTGGTCAGGGAGGGACACGCCCTCCGGTTGGTTTAGTCGATCAACACCTCGATCCAAGATCCTTGCGAAAAATCACCGTCACGAAAAAGGGGACCGAAGTCCCCTGTTCTCAAGCCTCCGATTCGCGCGCAACCGTGCCGATGGTTGCGCGCCTCGCTGCAGCGCCCGACTCGTATTGGCGGCCGAGCCACCAGCCCACCACGCCCCAGAGTGCCGCGATGCCTGCGCCCACGAGCATCATGAGATTCGGCGTAACGCCGATGGCGGTAAGCGCGTTGGTCGCCTGCGCCCCGATCGCGTCGGCGCCGCGGTAGACCGGCACGTCGATCGTATTCTTGGCCTTGTACTTGGTTTCCTTGTCGAACGGGCCCCAGAGCATCTCGCGCCCCGGCCGCACGAAGGCGTACTCGCCCGCGCGCCGCGCGATGAACACCGCCGCGAACAACACGAAGGAGCTCGAGCCGGCGAGCACCGCGAACCCCACGATCATGAAGACCGGCACGATCGTGAGCAACGTTTGCAGGCCGAAACGGGCGGCAATGCGGCCCGTCAAGAACAACTGGATGAGCACGGTGCTGCCCTGCACGATCCAGTCCATGCGCGCGAAGATGCGGGTTTGCTCCACCCTGTCGGGATAGATCTCGCCTACCACTCGCAATTGCTCGAAGTAGAGAATCGTGCTCACGGCCGAGATGCCGACGATGAAGAGCGCGATCCCGATCAAGTACGGCGAGCGCAGGATGATGGGAATACCCGCCCACCAGTTGCCGCCGATGGGCCGATCCTCGCGCTCGCTCACGCCGGGTCTATCGGTCCAGATCGCGAGGAGCACGCGCTGGCAGACGATCGCGGCCACGAACATGAACGCCGCCACATACAGGATGCCCGCGATGCCGAGGTTGCGCACCATGAAGTCGGAGAGCAACGGACCGATGAACGCGCCCAGGCTGCCGCCCGCTGCGATCGGCCCGAACAGGCGCTTGTTCTGCCCGCGATCGAAGATCTCGAGCAAGAAGCTGTAGAACATCGAGAGCAGCAGCAGGTTCACCAGGCTGATGAACACGTAGAACGCCTTGCCCACGAGCGGATTGAAATCGCCGGCGCCCTTCGATAGGCCGACGAGCGCCAGCACGAGCCCCACGCAGCCGTAGATCCACGGCAAAAACGTGCTTCTGCGGAAGCGCGCCACGATGGTGCCGTAGAGCGGAATGAGCAGCACCGAGAACGCCGCGTTGTACCACCACAAGGCGGTGACCGTGTCCCGGCCGAGCTGCGTTCCGATTGCCTCGCGCACCGGCCGCACGGAGAAGTAGCCGTACCACATGAAGAAGAACAGCAGGAACGCCGCGATCACGGCGTTGATCTCGCGCGGCTCGATGGGTGCGATCCAGGTGAGGAACCGGCGGGGAGGAGAGAGGTTTGTTGTTGTAGTCATCGGCCGAGGATACACCCGGCTCTTCGAGCCGCGCACCGTTTCGAAGCGAATTCCAGAAAACTTCGCCAACTGTTGAGGCAGACGCGTGCGCGACCATCGCGAAGCCGCGAGCGCGCGCGACGGGCACGATTCCTGCATTTCCACAGGCCCACGAGTCGGAAACCCCCGGAGTGTCGTCATGGCTGACCAATCGAAGGCCCGCTCGAGCCGCGCTCATCGTGCCGCCAAGCGTTACATCTACTCTTGGGGCGGGGGCAGCGCCGAAGGCAGCGGCGCGATGCGCGATCTGCTCGGCGGCAAGGGAGCGGGGCTCGCCGAGATGGCGCGCGCAGGGCTGCCGGTGCCGGCCGGCTTCACGATCACCACAGAGGCCTGCAACGATTTCTTCGCCGCCGACGAGCGTGTTCCCGAAGGTCTCTGGGACGACGTGCGCGCCGCGCTCGGCGCGCTCGAACACGAGACGGGCAAGCGCTTCGGCGATCCGGCGGCGCCGCTGCTCGTGAGCGTGCGCTCGGGTGCGAAGCTCTCGATGCCCGGCATGATGGACACGGTCTTGAACCTGGGCTTGAACGACGCGACCTTCGCGGGGCTCGCGCGGCTCTCGGGCGACGAACGGTTCGCCGCCGACGCGTATCGCCGCTTCATCCAGATGTTCGGCCGCATAGTATTGGGCGTTCCCGGCGAGCGCTTCGAGCGCGCGCTCGAGGAAAAGAAAGCCGAGCGCGGCGCCCGCGACGACGCCGGCCTCGACGCCGCGGCGCTCCGCGAGCTCGTCGCGACCTTCGAGCGCATCGTGTGCGAGGCCACGGGCCGTCCGTTCCCCAAGGACCCGCTCGCGCAGCTCGAGCTCGCGATCGTGGCGGTCTTTCGCAGCTGGTTCGGCCAGCGCGCGCGCGACTACCGCAAGTTCCACGGCATCCGCGACGACCTCGGCACGGCCGTGAACGTGGTCGCGATGGTGTTCGGCAATCTCGGCGAGACGTCGGGCACCGGCGTGGTGTTCACGCGCGACCCGAATACGGGCGAGCGCACGCTCTACGGCGAATACCTCACCAACGCGCAAGGCGAGGACGTGGTGGCCGGGATCCGCACGGCGCCCAAGATCGCGGCGATGCGCGAGGAGCTCCCCGGGCCGTTCACGGAGCTCACGCGCGTGGCGGCGCAGCTCGAGCGCCGCTACCGCGACGTGCAGGACCTCGAGTTCACGATCGAGCGCGGCCGGCTGTACATGCTGCAGACGCGCGCGGCCAAGCGCACGGCCGCCGCCGCCGTGAAGATCGCCGTGGACATGGTCGACGAGGGGTTGATCACCAAGAACGAGGCGTTGCTGCGCGTGGAGCCCGCGCAGGTGGAGCAGCTGCTGCGCGATCAGCTCGACCCCGCGGCGCGTGCGTCGGCCGTGCGCGTGGCGCGCGGCTTGAACGCGTCACCGGGAGCGGCGGTGGGCCGCGCGGTGTTCGACGCGGGCAGCGCCGCCGCCTGGGCCGCGCGTGGCGAGCGCGTGATTCTCGTGCGCCTCGAGACGTCGCCGGACGATTTTCACGGCATGGCCGTGGCGCAGGGCATCCTCACCGCGCGCGGCGGCGCGACGTCGCACGCGGCGGTAGTGGCGCGGCAGATCGGCAAGCCGTGCGTCGCGGGTTGCGCCGAGCTCGCCGTCGACACGGCGTGCAGGCGCGCGCGCGCGGGCGCTGCGGAATTCGGCGAGGGCGACTGGATCAGCATCGACGGCGCGACCGGTGAAGTGTTTTTCGGCGAGCTGAAGACCGTGCCCGGCAGCTTCGACGGTCAGCCCGCGCTCGCGCGCCTGCTCGGCTGGGCCGACGAGGTGCGGCGGCTCGAGATCTGGACCAACGCCGACGAGCCGGCCGAAGCGGCGGAAGCGCGCCGCTACGGCGCGCAGGGCATCGGGCTGTGCCGCACGGAGCACATGTTTCGCGCCGGCGAGCGCCTTACGATCGTGCGCCACGCGATCCTGGTGGCGCATCGCGCGACGCGCGCCGCCGAGCGCCGCGCCGCGGGCGTCGAGCTCGACGCGGCCGAGCAGGCGGCGCTCGAGCGGTTCGAGCGCGCGCTCAAGGAGCTCGAGCGGCTGCAGCAGGGCGACTTCGAGGGCTTGTTTCGAGCCATGGACGGGTTGCCCGTGGTGGTGCGGCTCATCGACCCGCCGCTGCACGAGTTCCTGCCGAAGCACGACGAGCAGCTCGTCAAGGTCACGAAAGCGCGCCTCGACGGCGGCGCCTCGCGCGAGGACGAGGAGCTGCTCGCGGCGATCGAGGCATTGCGGGAGCAGAATCCGATGCTCGGGCTCCGCGGCTGCCGGCTCGGCTTGCTCGTGCCGGCGTTCGTGAAGATGCAGACGCGAGCGATCCTGAACGCGCAGATCGCGGTGAAGAAGGCCGGCGGCCGCCCGATCGCGAAGATCATGATTCCGCTCGTGGGCCACGCGGGCGAGCTCGCGCGAACACGCGCATTGCTCGAGGCCGAGGCGCGCGCGGTGGAGCAGGCGGGCGGCGTGCGCGTCGACTATTCGTTCGGCACCATGATCGAAGTGCCGCGCGCCGCGTTGACGGCCGACGAGCTCGCGCGCGAGGCCGATTTCTTCAGCTTCGGCACCAACGATCTCACGCAGATGACGTTCGGTTACTGCCGCGACGCGGCGGAGAGCGGTTTCCTGGTCGA
>DASUFK010000275.1:0-36465 GCA_036274615.1 Gammaproteobacteria bacterium
CGGGGCACGCCGTCCACGAAGCAAACGAGCTCGGAACCGCTTGGCGCCTGGTGGAGTCGGCCCGTCCCGACCTGATTATGTTGCCTTGGACCGCGCTGAAGCCGGTGCGTGACTCCCTCGCGCGTCTTCGCGCCGAGCAGAGCAGGATGATGTTTGGCCGCCGCAGGCAGAGATCCGCGCGCTCGCCGACCATCTCGAGCGCCCGTAAAGCCTACTTCACCCGACGTACGGGAGAGGGCGTGCCCGGCGGCGCCGACGGCGGGAGCATCGCCGTGTCGGCCAACGACGCGTCTTCGGGCAAGGGGTCCCCGTCCGCGACCCATTCGGACATCTGCACTTTGATCTTGAACGGGCCCATCGTCAGCACGTCCTGATCGCTGAGCACCGCACGCTCGACGCGCCGCCCGTTCAACACGAGGCCGTTGGCGCTGTTCAAATCGACGATGTAGTAGCCCTCCGGCGTGCCGACGATCGCGGCGTGATGCCGGCTCAAGTACGGGCTGGGCAAGCAGACGTCGTTGTGCTCACTGCGCCCGAGCAGCGTTCGCTGCGTAAGCGTGACCTCGTCGAGCACCTTACCGTCCCGACTGACCAATAAGCACACGCCGGGTGGCGCCTCGGACTTGCTGCCCGCGAGCTCTCCGATGTGCAGGGCCTTCGCCGCTTGCCGCGCCGCGAGGCGAGCGATGGCCCGTCGAGCCAAGCGCGCGTCCACGCGGGGTATGCGCAGCTGCCGCCGCAGCAGCAACGACATCTGGCAGAGCACGTCGATGGCGCCGAACCGCCCCTCGCTCAGGCGCACGATCATCTGGCTCGCCACCGGCGTAAACACATTCGCCATCTCGAATCGAGCCAAACGCCAGTCGAGGTAGCTCGAAAGGTCGGACTCCGATGGTGCCTCGAGGGTATGCCGCACGATTTCGGACTGGGCCGTGCTCGGCGGAATGCGTTCGGCAATGGATGCCGGTCCGGACACCAATAGGTCGATCGCCGGGCGCTGCTCGACCCGGAATGCGAGCAGCCGCTCGAGCTCCTCCCAGGCCGCCGGCTGAAGGCCATCCGCGTCGTCCACGACCACGAGGACGCGGCGGCCCTGCGAGCGCCGCTGCTGCACGAATACGGACAGGAGATTGCGCTGCTCGATCTCCGAGAGATCCCACGAGGCGAGGCCGGCATTCAATAGCAAGCTCGCGAGCACGCTGGCCGCGTCCTCCTTGGGGCCTTTGAGATGAAGCACGACCCCGTCCGAGCCCGCCCGGAAGGCGAGATGATGGAGCAGGGTGGTCTTGCCGCACGACGGCGGTCCCAGCAGGGCGCGAACGCGGGCCGCGCGAGAAAGCCGGCTCAGGGCCGCCTGTTGGGCCGGCCCGAGCCAAAGTTGATCCGCCGTTGGTCGCGCAAACACTTTCGCGGGAGACACAACGATCCGTGCTTCCGCCATCGCCGCTTTCCCTTCTTTCTTAGGCAGTTATCGAGGAGAGGTAACAGTTTTTGTACGGCGGCTAGCAGTCTAGGCCATGAGAAAAGTTATGTAAACTTTTGGATTGACGCGTTATTCACGGGGTGGCGCGTGCTCGGTGGAGGCCGCGCTCCTCGGGATCTACACGATAATCGTCCGATTACTCTTTGTTGCTACAAGAAAAATCGGGGGAGATTCGTTTGCAAAAGAAGGCCCCTGGGGCACAATCCGCCGCTGAGCCGAAAGGGTGGCGGATGACGGGTGTGGATTGCTGCGCGCGCGAGGGCTAGCGATTTGGCGCGGCGAGCGTTGTCTATTCGAGGGGCTCGACTTCGACCTCGAGGCTGGGCAGCTCGCGTTGGTCGTAGGCCCGAACGGCGCCGGCAAGACTACCTTGCTCCGCGTGCTCGCGGGGCTCGCTCAACCCACGGCCGGCAGCGTCACTTGGTGCGATACCGCGGTCGACGCCCTCGCGGGAGAACGGCGCGCTGAGGTCGCCTACCGCGGCCATCTCGAGGGCCTGAAGAAGGATCTCACCGTGAAGGAGAACCTGACGTTTCATTCGGCGCTCTTCCAGCGGAGCGCAGCCCTGGAGCCGCTGCTCGCGGAGCTCGAGCTCGGCCGCGCGGCGAACACGCGCGTGCGGTACTTGTCGGCGGGACAGCGCCGCCGCGCGGCGCTCGCGACGCTCAAGCTCGCTCCCGCCAAGCTCTGGCTGCTCGATGAGCCGGTGACCAACCTCGACAGCGCGGGGCGGGATCTCGTCGTCGCGTGGACGCGCACGCATCTCGCGGCGGGGGGCAGCGCGGTGGTCGCCACGCATCAGCCCGACGAATTCGTCGCACACGGCGCCATCGTGATCGAGCTGTGAGCGCGGAGAGATGAACGCATTCTCGAGCATCGTCTTGCGGGATCTGCGCGTGGCGTTCCGGCGCTTCAGCGAGCTCACCAACCCGCTCCTGTTCTTCATCATCGTCGCCGCTCTATTTCCGCTGGCTTTGTCGCCAACGCCGGACGTGCTGCGCGCCGTCGGCACCGGTGTCTTGTGGGTATCGGCGCTGTTATCCTCGCTCCTGACGCTCGACGCACTGTTTCGCGGCGACGCCGAGGACGGCAGCCTGGAGCAGCTGTTGCTGAGCCCGTTGCCGCTCGGTCTCACGGTGCTGGCGAAGATCGCGGCGCATTGGCTCGTTACCGTGTTGCCGCTGATGGGGCTCGTACCGCTGCTCGCGCTGACCTTCGAATTGCCGGCGCACGCGTTGCCGACGCTCGCGTTCGCGTTGCTGCTCGCGACGCCGACGTTGAGCGTGCTCGTCGCGCTCGGAGCGGCGTTGACCGTGAGCTTGAAGCGCGGCGGTTCGATCGCGGGCTTGCTGATATTGCCGCTGGCCGGTCCGCTCCTGATCTTCGGCACGCGCGCCACGGATCTCAGCGTCAACGGCGAAGCGACCGCCGCGCCGCTGTATTTGTTGGCCGCGCTCGCGGCCTTTGCACTTTCGCTCGGGCCGGCGGCGATCGCCGCGGCGTTGCGGGTTGGGCTCGAATAGGGGAACAGAATGAGGTTGCCGCGCTGGTTTCACTTGCTCGGTTCGCCGCCATTCGTCTATCGACTCGCGTCGAAGCTCAACCCATGGATTTGCGGCGTGGGTTGCCTGCTGCTCGCCGTGGGCGGTTACTGGGCGCTTGCTATCGCTCCGCCCGACTATCAGCAGGGTGAGGTCTACCGGATCATCTATATCCATCCGCAGACGGCCTACGTGGGCACGATGGCGTACGTGGTGATGGCCGTGGCCGCCGGAATCGGGTTCGTCTGGCGCATCAAGCTCGCGCATGCCGTCGCCGTCAGCACGGCGCCGATCGGAGCCTCGTTCACCTTCTGCGCGTTGATCACCGGCAGCATCTGGGGCAGGCCCACCTGGGGAACGTTTTGGGCGTGGGGTGATCCACGGATCATGTTCGAGACGCTGCTGCTGTTCCTGTTCCTGGGTTACCTCATGCTGCGCGCGGCCTTCGACGACCGCGACAAGGCCGACCGCGTGAGCGCGATCCTCGCGGTGGTCGGCGTCGTGAACGTCCCGATCATTCATTACTCGGTGATTTGGTGGAACACGCTGCACCAGGGCCCCACGCTGTTCGCGGAGGGCGGCCCTGCGATGACCAACGACATGCTGGTGCCGTTCCTCATCATGTTTGCGGGCTTTACCTTCTTCTTCTACTGGTTGCTGCTCACTCGCTTGCAGGCTGAAATCGTCGAGCGGGAACGCGGCTCGCGGTGGATCCAGGAGCTCGTTGCGGGGGCGGGAGCGTGACCCAATTCCTGGCGATGGGCGGTTACGCGGCTTACGTCTGGACCGCCTACGGCATTACACTGCTCGTGCTGGTGCTGAACGTGGCGGCAGCGCGGCGGAGCCATCGAGGCGCGTTGCGCCGGGCGCGGGAGCTCGCCGGCCGTGAGACGAGCCGCAAACAGGCCACGGTGAGGCAATTGCGATGACGCCCCGAAGACAACGGATGTTACTGATCGGCCTCGCCCTGGCCGGCATGGCGGTGGCCGTCACTTTCATGGTGCGCGCGTTCAACGAGAACCTTCTCTACTTCTTCAGCCCGTCGCAGGTCGCCGCGGGCGAGGCCCCGGGCCGCGTGTTTCGGCTGGGCGGTTTGGTCGTCGACCACAGCTTCAAGCAGGAGCCGGGTAGTCTCACGGTGCATTTCGTGCTCACCGACCTCGATCACGAGATCCCGGTGACCTACACGGGCGTGCTGCCGGACCTGTTCCGCGAGGGGCAGGGCATCGTCGCGCGCGGCGCGCTCGACAAGTCCGGGACGTTCGTGGCCGAGGAAGTGGTTGCGAAGCACGACGAGAAGTACATGCCCCCTGAGGTCGCGGACGCGCTCAAGAAGGCGCAGGGGACCGTCGCCGAATGATTCCCGAGCTCGGCCAGTTTGCGTTGATTCTGGCGTTCTGCCTCGCTCTCGTGCAGGCGGTGTTGCCGGTGGCCGGCGCTGCCGTCGGCAAGCCGGAATGGATGGCACTCGCCAGGCCGGCCGCGGCCGGGCAATTCGTGTTCGTCGTGATCGCCTTCGGCGTGCTCGAGTACGCATTTCTGAACGACGATTTCAGCGTGCTGTTCGTGGCCCAGCACTCGAATTCCGCGCTGCCGATTTTCTACAAGTTCACCGCCGCGTGGGGCGGCCACGAAGGCTCGATGCTGTTTTGGATCACGATGCTCGCGATCTGGACCGTGGCCGTGGTCGCCGGCAGCCGCTCGCAGCCGCAAGAGTTCGCCAGCCGCGTGCTCGGGGTGCTCGGCATCGTGAGCGCCGGCATCATCGCGTTCGCGCTGTTCACCTCGAATCCTTTCACGCGTCTCGTGCCCACGCCGTTCGACGGCGCCGACTTGAATCCGCTGCTCCAAGATCCCGGCATGATCATCCATCCGCCGACGTTGTACGTCGGCTACGTGGGCATGGCCGTGCCGTTCGCGTTCGCGGTCGCCGCACTGTTGACCGGCAAGCTCGACAAGAACTGGGCGAAGTGGACCCGGCCTTGGACGGTGATGGCCTGGGTCTGGCTCACCGCCGGAATCACGCTCGGCAGCTGGTGGTCGTACTACGAGCTCGGATGGGGCGGCTGGTGGGCGTGGGACCCGGTCGAGAACTCGTCGTTCATGCCGTGGCTGATGGCCACGGCGTTGCTGCACTCGCTCGCGGTCACCGAGCGGCGCGGCATCTTCAAGAGCTGGACGGTATTGCTCGCGCTCTCGGGTTTCGCGTTGAGCTTGCTCGGCACGTTCCTCACGCGCTCTCCGGTGCTCGTGTCGGTGCACGCCTTTGCGGCGGACCCCGCGCGCGGCATGTTCATCCTCGGGTTGCTGGGGTTGTACGCGGGCGGCGCGCTGCTCTTGTACGCGCTGCGGGCGAGCAAGCTCGAAGCCGAGGGCGGTTTCAAGGAGATCTCGCGCGAGAGCTTCCTGCTCGCGAACAACATCCTGCTCGTGATCGCCGCTTTCGCCGTGCTGCTCGGAACTCTCTATCCGGTGTTCGTCGACGCGCTCGCCGGCAAGAAGGTATCGGTGGGCGCGCCGGTGTTCGATCTGTTCTTCTTGCTGCCGATGCTGCCGCTGGCCGTGCTGATCGGCATGGGAATGCATTCGACCTGGAAGATGACGGCGTTCGGAGCGCTCGCGCGGCGGTTGGCGTGGCCGGCGGCGATCTCGCTGGTGGCCGGCATTGCGATCCCGTTGGCGTTGTACGAGCAAGCGTCGGTGCTCACGATCGTGTCCTCGGTGATCGGTTCGTGGGTGTGTGTCACTGCGCTGCTCGATCCGGTAAGTAGATTTGTGCGCCGCCACGCCGCGCCGCTCACGCGCGCGCAGCTCGGCATGTGCCTCGCGCACCTCGGCGTCGGAGTGTTCATCCTCGGCGTCACGTTCGTGTCGGCGTACACCGTCGAGAAGGACGTCGCGCTTCGCGCCGGCGATCGAGTAGAGATCGGCGGCTACGAGGTGCACTTGCGCGACGTTCGTCCGGTGACGGGTCCGAACTACACCGCCGAAGCAGGCGTGTTCGAGCTGAGCCGCCACGGCAAGCCGATCACGGTGGTCGAGTCGCAGCAGCGCCACTACACCGTGCAGCAAACCGACATGACCGAGGCGGCTATCGACACTCGCGTCGGCCGCGACGTGTTCATCGCGCTCAGCAAGGATCTCGGCGCCGGCGCGTGGGCGGTGCGCCTGCAAGTGAAGCCGGGCATCCGCTTCCTTTGGGTGGGGGCGCTCCTGATGGCCCTCGGCGGCATCCTCGCCGTCACCGATCGCCGCTATCGTCAACCGGTGCGGGCCGCCAGCGCCGCCCCCGCGGCCACGAAGCCCGCGGCTGCTGCCTGAGCGAGCGCACCGATTATGTGGAAGTTTGCGATCCCGCTGGTGCTGCTCGTCGTCATCGGCGTGTTCTTCTATCGCGGCCTGAAGCTCGATCCGAGCGACGTGCCTTCGGCGCTGCTGGACCGGCCCATTCCGGAGTTCAGCCTGCCGAGCCTCGCGGATCCCGATCGGTCGATCGGCTCACGGGATCTCAAGGGCAAGGTCACGCTGCTGAACGTCTGGGCAACGTGGTGCATCGAATGCCGGCACGAGCACGGGTATCTGCTCCAGCTCGCTCGCATGGGCGTGCCGATCTACGGCTTCAACCTCAAGGACGATCGCGCGAGCGCGCTCGACTGGCTGGCGAGCTTGGGCAATCCGTACGTCGCGACGGCGGTGGATGCAGACGGCACGGCCGCCCTCGACTGGGGCATCACCGCGGCGCCGGAGACCTTCCTCATCGGCCGGGACGGCAAAGTGCTCTTCAAGCACATCTCGCCGATGACCGCCGCGGTGTGGCAGCGCGATTTTTTGCCGGTGCTCGAGCGCGAGTGCACGGACGCCGATTGTCCGTTCCTGGCCGCGGCGGGCGGAAAATGATTCGCAGCTCGTTGCTGCTCGCGATGCTGCTCATCGCGGGCTTCGCAGCGGCGGACGACGACCCCGCGCTCGACGATCCGGCGCTCAATCAGCGCTACTGGGCGTTGATTCGCGAGATTCGCTGTCCGCTTTGCAAGAACGAAAGCATCGCGGAGTCCGGCGCGCCGATCGCCGCGGACTTGCGCCGCGAGGTGAAGCGCAGGCTCGTCGGCGGCGCCTCGGACGAAGAGATCAAGGAATTTCTGGTCGAGCGCTACGGCGACTTCATTCTCTACCGCACGCGCTTCACTCCCGAGACCTGGGCGCTCTGGCTCGGTCCGTTCGTGTTCCTCGCGGTTGGCGGCTTTGCGTTCTGGCGCGTGCTGCGCGTGCGCCGCGGCCAGACGCTCGACGACGAGCCGCTCGACGAAGGCCCGCCGCCATGATGGTGTTCTGGAGCGTCGCGGCGCTGTTCTCCGCGTTCGCGCTCGGGTTGTTGCTCTGGCCGCTGTGGCGGCAGCGGCGCGTGCAAGGGCGCTGGTCGTTCACCGCGCTCGCCGCCGCCATCGTCGTGGTCGCCCTCGCGCCGGGGCTGTATCTGTTGGTGAGCAATTGGGACTCGGCGGCGGCGGGTCATCTCGCTGAGCAAGAGCGCATGGTGGCCCAGTTGGCGGACCGGCTGCGGCGCTCGCCGGACGACGTAGAAGGCTGGGAGCTGCTCGCGCGCAGCTACGTGACGCTCGGGCACTACGAGGCGGGACGCGATGCCTATGGCGAGGCGTGGAAACGCACGCCGGCGCCGGACAACGAGCTCAAGACCGACTTCGCCGAGGCGCAAGTGCTGGCCGATCGTTCCGCGGTGGCGGGCGAGGCAGGCCGCATGTTCGAGGAAGTGCTCGCCCAGGAGCCGAATAACGCGAAGGCGCTCTGGTACGGCGGGCTCGTGGCGCTCGAAACCGGCCGGGACCAGGAGTTCAAGGCGCGCTGGACGCGTTTGCTCGCGCTCAATCCTCCGGAGGAGCTCGCCAACGTCGTGAGACAAGGGCTCGCGGGCAGCGCTGCCGAGGGCGCGGCCGCGTCGACGCCGACGCCCACCGGGCCGATGGTGCAGTTACGTGTGACCTTGGGCGCCGGCCGCGCGATCGAGGACCTCGGCCCGAACGCGGCGCTGTTCATCATCGCGCGCGCGCCGGAAGGCGGTCCGCCAGTGGCGGTGATCCGGCAACCGGCGAGCGCCGTGCCGGGCGAGTTCACCTTGAGCGACGCGAACAGCATGATCGCGGGACGTTCGCTCGCGAACTACGACGAGCTCACCCTCGTCGCGCGGCTGTCGCGCAGCGGCCAGCCTGCGGAGCAACCCGGCGACTGGTATGCGCAGACGCCGTTCCGGCCGAAGGAGGGCGGGGCGCTGGCGCTCGTGATCGACCAGGTGGTCCAATGAGCGCATGCCCGAGCTCCCCGACATCACCGTCTACGTCGAGGCGCTCCGCGAGCGAATCGGCGGCGCGCGTCTAGAGCGTTACCGGCTGCCATCCCCCTTTCTGCTGCGCAGCGTCGAGCCGCCGCTCGACGCTCTCGTGGGCTTGCGCGTGGCAACGCTCGAGCGGCTCGGCAAGCGCATCGTGATCGGCTTCGAAGGCGAGCTGTTCCTCGTGATCCACTTGATGATTGCGGGTAGGCTGCAGTGGCGCGCGGACCGCCCGAAGAAGCAGTCGCCCAACACCCAGCTCGTGCTCGAGCTCGACACGGGGACGCTGTTCATGACCGAAGCGGGCACGAAGCGCCGCGCGTCGCTGTATGTCGTGCGCGGCCGCGGCGCCCTCGCGGAGCACGACCGCGGTGGACTCGAGATCGCCGGAGCCACGCTCGAGCAATTTCGCGCCGCGCTCACTCGCGGCAACCACACGCTCAAACGCGCGCTGACCGATCCCACGATGTTGAGCGGCATCGGCAACGCCTACTCCGACGAGATTCTGCACCGTGCTCGGTTGTCCCCGATCGCGCTCACGAGCAAGGTGTCGGACGAGGAGTACGCGCGGCTGTTCGACGCCACGCGAGAAGTGCTCGCCGCGTGGACCGTGCGGCTGCGCGCACAGAGCGAGGGCGAGTTCCCGAGCAAGGTCACTGCGTTTCACGACGAGATGGCGGTGCATGGCAAGTACGGCCAGCCGTGCCCCGTCTGCGGCACGAAGGTGCAGCGGATCCGCTACGCCGACAACGAGACGAACTACTGCCCGCGTTGCCAAACGGGCGGGCGGTTGCTCGCGGACCGGTCGCTGTCGCGGCTGCTCAAGAAGGACTGGCCGAAATCGATCGACGAGCTGGAGCGCATGCGGCGTTGACGAATCCGGGCGGCGTGGGCGAACGATGGCCGCGCGTGATCGCGCATGCGGACATGGACGCCTTTTATGCTGCCGTCGAGCAGCTCGACGATCCGGCGCTGCGCGGCCGGCCGTTGCTCGTGGGGCCGAATAGCTCGCGCGGCGTCGTCCTCACGGCGAGCTACGAGGCTCGCCCGTTCGGCGTCGGCAGCGCGATGCCGATGGCGCAGGCGCGCCGGCTCTGCCCGCAGGCGCTCGTCGTGCCGCCGAGGTTCGAGCGCTACACCCAGGTGTCGGCCGTCATCATGCGCGTGTTCGGCGACTTCTCGCCCGACATCGAAGCGCTGAGCCTCGACGAGGCGTTCATCGACATGACGGGCAGCGAGCGGCTGTTCGGCTCACCGGAGGCGATCGGCCGCAGGATCAAGGACGCGGTCCGCGAGGCCACCGGCGGTCTCACGGCGTCGGTGGGCGTGTCCGGCACCAAGTACGTCGCCAAGGTGGCAAGCGGCTATCGCAAGCCCGACGGTCTCACGGTGGTGCCGCCCGCGGACGCGCGAGCGTGGCTGGCGCCGCTGCCGGTGGGGCATCTCTGGGGCGCCGGCAAGAAAACCGCCGCGCGTCTCGAGGCACGCGGGTTTCGCACGATCGGCGATATCGCGGCCGCAGATCCGCGCAAGCTCGAGCGTGTGCTCGGCAGGCTTGGCACGCGCTTCCACGCATTGGCGTGCGGCGAGGACTTCCGCCACGTCGAGGGTTCCCGCCGCGCAAGCAGCTTGAGTTGCGAGCGTACGCTCAACGCCGATGTCTTCTCGCGCCAGGAGATCGAAGCGCACTTGCGAGCTTCCGCCGACACCGTGGCGCGGCGGCTGCGCCGCCGCGAGCTGCGCGCCGGCGGCGTGCGCGTGAAGCTCAAGCGCACCGACTTCCAGATCCTCACGCGGCAACGGACGTTGCCGGCGCCGAGCGACGTAGCGGCCGAATTCTTCGCGGCCGCACGCACGCTGCTCGACGAGATCGTGGCGCAAGGTCCGTTCAGGCTGGTGGGGCTCGGAGCCTACGAAATTGCTGCCGCGGCCGACGACGAGCAACTCGGCTTGCCGATCGAAGCGGGCCGCGCACGTGCGCTCGAGACTGCGCTCGACTCGGTGGCCGAACGTTTCGGGGCCGGCGCGGTGCAGCGGGCCGCGGATCTGATCAACGACCGCGGGCTCGGGCTTGCCGCGAACCTCGACTTTCTAGCGGAGGGCGACGAGCGCGCGGAGCGCGACGGCTCGCCCTCCGAGGTCGACGGCGAGGCGGCGGACTAATTCCGCTATTGGCCGATCTTCGGCTCGGGGCCGAACACGTCTTCGACGCTGAGCTCGTGGATCGGTCCCAAGTTGAGCGCCTTGACGCCGGGCTCGATCGTCGCGCGGTCGCCGGCGATCACTACCGCGAAGCGGCCCGTCTGAATGTACTTGCGCGCAACCCGCCGCACGTCCGCTGCAGATACCGCTTGAATGTTCTGCACGTACTTCGCGAAGTAGTCGTCGGGCAGCTTGTAGACGAGCAGCTCCTCGAGCCGCCGCGAGATGTCCGCGGTGGTCTCGAAGCCGCCCGGGAAGCGCAGCGCCACGTAGTTCTTCGCGCGTGCGAGCTCGTCGGCGGGCACGGTCTCGCTGATCTTGTCGAGCTCCTTGAAGAACTCGGTCAGCGACTCGGACGTTTTGTCGGTTTGCACGCCGGCCGTGGCGGCGAACGGCCCAGGCGCTGCGCGCATGTCGAAGCTCGAGCCGGCGCCGTAGGTGTAGCCGTGCTCTTCGCGGAGGTTCAAGTTGAGCCGCGACGAGAACGAGCCGCCGAGAATCGTGTTCATCACCTGGATCGGAAAGTAGTCGGGCGTCGAGCGTGGCACCGCGACCGAGCCGATTCGCACCTGCGACTGGGGCGCGCCCGGTTTGTCGACGATGTACACCTCGCGCGCCGTGCGCTCACCGACAGTGGGCAGCGTGCGATGCGCGGGCGCGGGGCCGTCGGCCCGCCAGGCGCCGAACGCGGATTCGAGCAACGGCACCACGGTGCTTCGCGTGACGTCGCCCACGACGAGCAGCGTTGCGTTGTCGGGCCGGATCGCGGAGCGGTAGAACGCGCGCAAGTCGTCGGCCGTGAACGCGGCGATAGTCGTACCCGTGCCGACCGTGGCCGTGCCGAAGCGGTGCTCGGGACCGTACAACACGCGCGCAAACGCGAGCGCGGCGATCGTGGGCGGATCGTCGCGCGCCTGGAGCAAGCCGGTGAGGCGATCGTCGCGCTGCCGCTCGAGCTCGTCCGCGGGGAACGTGGGCCGCTGCGCCACGTCGGCCATGATCGGCAGAGCGGCGGCGAGCCGCGCGGCCGGCACGTGCAGGCGTACGGCGGAGGAGTCGATGCCGCTCGAGGCGTCCAAGTCCGCGCCCAAGAAATCGACCGCATCGGCGATCTCGAGCGCCGAGCGCGAGCCCGCGCCTTCGGTCAGCATCGCCATCGCGAGGCTGGCCACGCCGAACTTGCCGGGCGGATCGTCGGCGCTACCCGTCGAGAGCACCAGGCTCACTTGGACCACCGGCACTTCGTGCATCTCCACGATCCAAACCGGAAGGCCGTTCGACAGCTGCAGTTTTTCGATGGCGGGCAGATGGAGCGCCGGGGCCGGTCCGGCGGCCGGCGGCTTGCTGCGGTTGGGCGTCTGCTGAGCCGCGAGCGGCGCCGCGAACGTTGCGAGCACGACCGCGGCAAGCAGGCCGCGCAGTGTTGTGTTCGAGATTGGGCGCATTGTGGGTAAGCCTTATTGACTGCGTTCGGGGACGACCGTGAGCTCGACGCGGCGGTCCTGCGGCAGGAACGCAGCGGCGGCCGCCTGCACGTCCGACGGCGACAGCGCGCGGTAGCGCGCAAGATCCTCGTTGAACCAATCGGGGTCGCCCGTGATCGTGTAGTACGAGTTCAGTTGATCGCCCTTGCCGCCGAATCCGCCCACGCGCTCCATCCGATTGTAGAACGACGCTTCGATACCGTTCACCGAGCGTTGCAGCTCGCGATCGGTAGGCGGCGCGCCTTGGAGTGTCTTGATCTCCTCGTCGATGATCTTCATGAGCTCGTCGACGGTGTGCCCCGGCCGCGGTACGGCCTCGATCACGAAGAACGAGGACAGCGCCTGAGAGTTTTGGGCGGCATCGATGCTTTGCGCGATCTGGAGGTCGTAGACGAGGCGCTTGTAGAGCCGCGAGTTCTTGCCGCCGGTGAGCACGTCGGCCACCACGTCGAGCGCCGCGTCGGACGGCGCAAGGTGCGGAGGCGTGAGCCATGCGAGATAGAGCTTCGGCAGCTGCACGCGGTCGGTGAGCGTCTTGCGCTGCACGCCCGTGAGCGCCACGCCGGGCACGGTGAGCGGCTCGACCTGCGCGCCGGCCTTCACGTCGCCGAACCACTTCTCGACGAGCGCGCGCGTCTTGGCGGTGTCGATGTCGCCCGCGACGACGAGGCTGGCGTTGCTCGGCGCGTAGTACTTCTTGAAGAACGCGACCACGTCCTCGTAGCTCGCCGCGGTCAAGTCGGGCATGTAGCCGATCACGGGCCAGTGATAAGGGTGGCCTTCGGGATAGAGCATCTCGGTGAGCGTGATGTCGGCCTGGCCGTAGGGCCGGTTCTCGTAGCTCTGGCGCCGCTCGTTCTTCACGACGTCGCGCTGCGCATCGACCGTCTGCGGGGTCATCGTGTCGAGCAGGTAGCCCATGCGGTCGGATTCGAGGAACAGCGCGAGCTCGAGCGCGTTCGACGGCACGTTGATCCAATAGTTCGTGCGGTCCTCGGCCGTCGAGCCGTTGTTGCTGCCGCCGACGGACTCGAGCCACTCGTCGAACTCGCCGGGGCGTACGTGCCCCGAGCCCATGAACATCAAGTGCTCGAACAGATGTGCGAAGCCGGTGCGGCCGGTGTGCTCGCGCGCCGAGCCCACGTGGTACCACGTGTTCACCGTGACGACCGGCACGCTGTGGTCCTCGTGCAGGATTACGCGGAGACCGTTCGGGAGCGTGAACGACGTGTAGTCGACCTCGAGCTTCGGCATGGGCGCCGTCGCGGCCGCGGGGAGTGTCGCGGGCGTTTGGGCGCCGACGGAGCCGCCGGCCATGAGCCATGGCAGGACGAGAAGGGTGCGCGTGTAGTTCATGGAGGCATTGTATGCCGTAAGGCGGTGCCGTCGAGGCATCCGTGGCCGGCCGCAGGCTCAGTCGGCGCCGGGTTGGCCGCGAGCCGACGCGATCTCCGCGGCTTGGTCCTCGAGCTCGGTCCAGCGCTCGAGTGCCGCATCCAGCTCGCTCTCCGCGGACGCGAGCGCGGCGAGCCGTTCTTGCACCTCGGCCTGCGGGCGCCGGTAGAAGTCGGGCTCGGCGGCCGTCGCCTGCAGCTGCGCGACCTGCGCCTCGAGGCTCTCGATGCGCGCCGGCAGCCCGTCGAGCTCGCGCTGCAGCATGTAGGAGAGCTTGCGCGGAGGAGGGGGCGGCTGCGCGCGCTCGCGCGGCGCCGCGGCGCTCTCCTTCGGCGAGTCGACGACGGCCAGCGTTCTCTTGCGCTCGAGCCAGTCGCTGTACCCGCCCGCGTGCCGCGTGACGCTGCCGCCCGACTCGAACACCAATGTCGACGTGACCACGGCGTCCAGGAAGTAGCGGTCGTGGCTCACGACGATCAGCGTGCCGTCGTATTCCGTCAGGCGAGACTCGAGCGCCTCGAGGGTCTCGACGTCCAGGTCGTTGGTGGGCTCGTCGAGCACGAGCAGGTTGGCCGCCCGCGTGAACAATTTCGCCAGGATCACGCGATTGCGCTCGCCGCCCGACAGCGCCGCGACGGGTGTAAGCGCGCGCTTGGCGCTGAACAGGAAATCGGTGAGGTAAGCCACGACGTGCTTCTTGGTCCCTTGGACCGTGATGTAGTCGCGGCCCTCGCCGATGATCTCGGCGACGGTCTTGCTCGGGTCGATCTCGCGGCGCAGCTGATCGAAATAGGCGATCTCGAGATGGGTGCCGAGCTTTACGCTGCCGGAGTCGGGCGTGAGCTCGCCGAGCAGGATGCGGAGCAGGGTGGTTTTGCCGACGCCGTTGTTGCCGATGATCCCCAGGCGGTCGCCGCGCATCACGCGTAGCGAGAATTGGTCGATGAGCCGCTCGCCGCCGAAAGCGTGCGACACGTTGCGCGCTTCGATCACCTTGCGGCCCGACAGCTCCTCCGATTCGTTGATGCGAATTCGGGCCGTGCGCGGTCGCTTGACGCGCGCGGCGCGAATCTCGCGCAGCTCCTCGAGCGCTCGCACGCGACCCTCGTTGCGCGTGGTCCTCGCCTTCACACCTTGGCGGATCCATGTTTCCTCGACCGCGAGCTTCTTGTCGAAAAGAGCGTTGTGCTGGTCTTCGAGCTCCGAGGCTTGTTCCTTTTGGCTCAGGAAATCGGCATAGCCGCCCGGCCAGCTCCGCAGCTTGCCGCGATCGATGTCCACGATCCGGGTTGCGACATGCTCGACGAAGCTGCGGTCGTGCGTTACGAACAGCACGGTGCCGGCGTAATGACGCACCTTCTCCTCGAGCCACTCGATCGTGCTGATATCGAGATGGTTGGTGGGCTCGTCGAGAAGCAACAGGTCGGGATTCGATACGAGCGCCTGTGCGAGCGCTACGCGGCGTCGCCAACCGCCCGACAGCTCGCTCATGAGCCGTTCCCCCGGCAGCCCGAGCTGACTCACGACCAGGTCGACATGCATGTCCACCGACCATCCGCCGCCGGCGTCGATCTCGCGCTGCAGCGCTTCGAGCTCGCGCAAGGTCGAGCCGTCCGGCGGTTGCACGGCCGACAGCCCCTGAAAGCGTGCGATTCGTTCGAGCTGTGCCGCCATGCCCAGGGACACGAACTCGCGCGCCGACCGCTCGGACTGCTCGGCCAGCCTCTGGTCCAGCATGCTCAGACGGAGGCTGCCCGGGCGCTCGACCTTGCCTTCGTCAGGCTCCACCGACCCCGTGATCAGCTTGAGCGTGGTGGATTTCCCGGCGCCGTTGCGCCCGATGAGGCACACACGCTCGCCGGGTTCGAGCACGAACGTGGCCTCCATGAGCACCTTCTGCTCGCCGAACGCGACGGAGACGTTATCGAAGCGGATGAGCGGCGGCATGGAGGCGGGAGGATGGGGAAGCTGGCGCGCAGTCTAACGGGGCCGGCGGCTCCCAAACGACGTGCAGCTCGTTTTAAACATAATATACATTATGCGCACTGTCGGCTTCGGACCGAAGCGGTATGGGGAGACCCTGCCCGAACCCCCGCGCACGTCGGGAACTTTTACAGTCGATTGGAGTTGCTGTGCCTAATCCATTGATTTTAAACACTGGCACATGTCTTGCTCATTGGGCGCATGCAACTCGCATGGATGTCGATGGTTGCGTTCTGCCTGGCAGGATTCGCCGGCGCCGCGCAAGCCCAAGGGAACTGGGATGTGGTGTTGAACGGGCACGCCGTTCACGTCAACGCCGCCAAGGAATGGAACGAGAACAACTGGGGCCTGGGCATCGAGCGCGAGTTCGATCCCCGCAGCCGCTGGGTCAAGGTGGCGCTCGCGAACGGCTTCAAGGATAGCTGCGACGAGATCTCGTATATGGCCGGCGGAGCCTTGAAGCGGCGGTTCCGGTTCTCCGACGAGTTCTACTTCGACGTCGGCGTCTCCGGCTTCCTGATGACGCGTCAGGACGTCAACGATAACCGGCCGTTTCCGGGCGCCTTGCCGGTCCTGACGTTCGGGACCAAGCATGTCGCGCTGAACTTGACCTACATGCCGGATCGGATCGTCGATAACGTGACGAAGGCGAACCTCAAAGACCCCGCCATGAAGGGCGTCTATTTCTTCCAGGTGAAGCTCGACGCGAGGCTGTTCAGCCCGCGCACGCGGCACGCTCCTTTGTTCGCAGACGCCGGCGAATAGCTCGACCGATCAAAGCGTTAAGGTGCGAGCCCGCAACCGGGACCGGCGCCAAGGCTTCGCGGCAGCTCGGTGTGCTATCGTTCCTCGAACCTCGTAGGTCCGGCTCACTCTAAGTGGTCGAACGATGGCGAACCAGGGACGTGCAATGACCCGCATCAAGCAGCTTTTCTGGGCGTCCTGTGCGGCTTTCGGCGTGCTCAGCGTCGCCCAAGCAGGCATTCTGGTCTCGGAAAAAGAGGTTATACGAGAGTCCCGCCTCGAGTGGCTCTCGATGAAGAAGCACCTGCCAATCGAGCAGGATCCCCGCGTCCAGACCTACGTGCAGTGCATTGCCAATCGGCTGATTGCCGAGCTTGATCCCGAGCACGCCAAGATGGACTGGGAAGTCATCGTGTTCGATGACGACGGCGTCAACGCCGCCGCGATGGTGACCGGGAAAATATCGGTGCTGAGCGGCCTGCTGCGTGTAGCGGATACGCCTGATTCGCTTGCGGCAGTGCTCGGCCACGAGATTGCGCACGCCACGCAAAACCATGTCATGGATCGCGCCAAGAAAGGCGCGCGCACCGACATGTTGGTGCTGCTGGGGTCCGCCGCCCTGGGCGTGAGCACCGACATGATTTCAGATGGCGCACAGATCATGATGACCTTGCCCTACGCGCGCGAGCAGGAAACCGAGGCGGACCTGATCGGCCTGCAATACATGTCGAAGGCCGGGTTCGACCCGCGAGCCGCGATGTACCTGTGGAAGAACATGCAGGCGAGCAACAAAGGACAGATCCCGGAGATCCTGTCGAGCCATCCGTCGGACGACACGCGGCTCAACAACATCGTCAAGGCGATCACGCCGGCGCTCGTCACCTACAACAAAGCTCGCGAAGCCGGCAAGCGGCCGAACTGCAGCCTTCGCTAATCGTCCTCGCGCTTAGCCGCGCGGAGGCTCTTCGTTGGGCGGCGCTGGCGCGCCCTCCGCATGCGGCGCCCCGCTTCCCTCCTCCGTCTGTTCGCCGACCTCGATTTGTCCGCCGCCCATCGGCGGCGGCGGGGCCACCTTGTCGTGAGCGACGTACAGCTCGAGCACCTGATTGTCCGTCAGGGACGAGACGGACGAGAGCCGGCACTGCGATCTGACGCGCTGTGCGGGACTGTTGCCCGGCGGGACTACGGAGCTCTGCGCAAGCGGACCGCCGTCGACCCCGATCTTGAGATCGCCGGAGCAAACACGCAGATCGCGGAGCCCGCTGTTGGGTAGCGGCGCGCTCAGGACATCGGGTTGCGTCGGAGTCAGCGCGTCGCTGCTCGAGCGAAAGACTATTTCCGGGGCGAACGTGAGGTCGCAAAACGTGCCGTAGAGCTGCACCTTGAATGCACAGCGCTGCGCGCCGACGTAGACCACCAACGTCGTCGCGTCGAGCACCTCGAACTCGCGAACGTCACGCTCGAGAAAACACTCCGATACGCTGCAGGCCCGATCCACCGGCTGCGTCGCGTCGATTTGCGTGCCGGCACAGCCGGACACGAGCAGCGCGACGACGACTGCCGTGAGCCTCATGAGGATTCCTCTCTTCCGGGCACTCTAGGTCAGGTTCAGCTCGGTCCGCAAGACACGCGAAGGTGCGCTGTCGCGCCCCCTTTCTACTGCGAATCGGAAAGTGCGAGCTCGCCTGGCGGCGCCGGGCAATCGGAATGTTCAGCCGACGCGAGCGCTCCGCAATCGATCGCGCGTGCGAACGGCGACGTCGGGGTGGTCGCAAAAGACACCGTCGACGCCGATGCGCTCGAAAAACCATTCGAGCATTTGCTCGAGGCTCGGGGCGTATGCCGGAAGATCGTCGCGGCGAAACGTGTATGGATGGAGCACCAGCCCGGCGGCGTGCGCGTTTGCCACGATCGGGCTCGCGTCGATCGGTGCGCGCTGTTCCGCGGCCGTGCTCGGCACCACAAGCTGGGAGTAATGCGGTCCAAGCCCTTGCGCGAATTCGGCGATCCGCCTCAGTCCCTCGGACGTCAGCAGCTCGGCGCCTGCTCGATCCCGGTCGACGAGCTGCACGAGGTTTAGGCGACAGCCGAGAGCAGTTCGCACGCGGTGCAGCTCCGCCGGATCGAAGCACTGCACGAACACCGCGTCGTCCGCAGTTCGATAGCCGTGGTCCTCGAGCTTGCGAAGCAGAAGCGACGCGAGGTCGATACCGTGACGTGAATGCCAAGCCGGGTCCTTGATCTCGGGATAGATGCCGACCCGTCGCCCCGTGGAGCGGTTCAACCCGTGCACGAGCTCGAGCTCCTCGTCGAGTGTTGCGATGCGGAGTCCTTTCATGCCTTGCGGAAATCGCGCCGGATAAACCGAGTCGTTCGTGCCGTGCCGGCGCCGCTCGCAGATGTCGAGCTGGCGAAGCTCTGCCACGTCGAAGTCCACGGTATAGAAGCGCCCATCGGCTCTGCGCCGCTCGGGATAGCGCTCGGCCACGTTGGTGACGTCGTCCAGATAGATGTCGTGCAGAACGACGAGCTCGCCGTCGCGCGTGGCGATCACGTCCTGCTCCAGGAAGTCGGCGCCGAGGCCGTAGGCGAGCGCTTTTGCTTCGAGCGTGTGCTCCGGTAGATAGCCGCTGGCGCCGCGATGCGCGATGACGATGGGGGCAGCGCCGGGTTGCCGCGTCACATCTTGAATTCGATCACGTCCCAACGTGCGGTGTTCTCGTGACGAGCCTGACGCCGCACTGCGTCGGCGATCACGCGCTCGTTCCAGTCGACGACTTCGGCCGCGCGCTTGGCAAGCTCGGCCGGAACTTTGACGGTGCCGCCGAACGGCGGCAAGACGACGAGCGGCAGCTCGGAGGCCTGCGCGACATCCATTTGGTACGCCGTCCAATACTCGTTCTCGAGATAGAGAGAGCTCAGCACGATGACCACTTCCGCGATCTTCATCTGCGACCTGTACGCCTCTTTGATCGCTTCCTTCCCTCCGGCTGCCGGCGGATGATCGGGAGTGCTGCAGTTGCGGTAGAAGAAGTTGGCGGTGCTCTCGAGGTATTCGAATACGCGATGATAGTCGGCGTGACTTGCGAACCCGTGCGTCACGTAGATGCGGAATGGATCCTTTGCCGACATGGGAATGCTCGTAAAAGTAGCGTTCTTTTGGACCCTACTACCGGCGAAGCGCCTTTGCAACGAACCGGTCCCAACAATGCGAACGAGGTAACGGAACGCGCGTAGGGCGCGAGCAAATGTCTCTCAAACGGTCGTTGGCGTCCGGTACACTAAGGACAGATGCGGCTCCTCTTGTACAACATTCGCTACGGACTGGGCCTGGGCTCCGAGCTTCATTGGCCCCTTCCGGGAATGGGTTATCTCCTCGGCAATCGCGGCAACTTGCAACGGATCACCGACTTCATCAAGGCTCAGGATCCGGACATCGTCGGCCTCGTGGAGGTGGATACCGGATCGATCCGCACCCGGAGCGTCAATCAGGCGGAAGCCATCGCCAGGTCGCTGGGTCACTATTCCGTCTACCAGTGCAAGTACGGGCTGACGTCCGTGAACAACTATCTGCCGATCTTGCGTAAGCAGGGCAACGCGTTTCTCGCGGCGCCGCGTGTGCACGGCGAGCGGTTTCACTACTTCGAGAAGGGGATCAAGCGGCTCATCATCGAGCTCGAGCTCGAGGATTGCGCGATCTTTCTGGTGCACCTCTCGCTCAAGTATCGCCACCGTCATACCCAGCTCCAGTACCTGCACGATCTCGTCGTCGCCGCGAGCAAGCCGGTGATAATCGCGGGCGACTTCAACACCTTTTGGGGCGAGCACGAGATCTATCTGTTCATGAAGGCCGCGAAGCTCAAGAGCGCGAACGCGCGCGGGCTGCCGTCGTATCCGAGTCGTTCGCCTCGCAAGGAGCTCGATTTCGTGCTGTACGGCAACGGCATCAACGTCACGAATTTCGCCGTGCCGTCCGTCAAGTTCTCCGACCATCTGCCGCTCATCTGCGACTTCGAAGTCGGCGGCAAGGCGCAAGCAGCGGCGTGAGCCGGCGGGATGAGCGTCGAGTCCAAACACTGGCGCCGACGTCTCGATAGCGATCGAATCTGCTGGCTGTCGATCGATCGCGCCCACGCCAGCGTGAACACGCTGTCGCAGGAAGTGCTCGACGAGCTCGAGCGCGAGCTCGAGGCGCTGGCCGCGGATTCGCCGAGCGGCCTGGTGGTGATGTCGGGCAAGAGCACCGGATTCATCGCCGGCGCGGACGTGAAGGAGTTCGCCGGCCTACAAAGCGCGGAGCAAGGCACGCGAGTCGCCGCGCGCGGCCAAGCGATCCTCGCGCGGATCGCCGGGCTCGGCGTGCCCACGGTGGCAGCGATCGACGGCTTTGCGCTCGGCGGCGGACTCGAGCTCGCGCTCGCTTGCGACTATCGCGTCGCCGCGGAAGGCTATGAGCGCACCTTGGGGTTGCCGGAGGTGCAGCTCGGCATCCACCCCGGGTTCGGCGGCACCGTCCGCGCGGTTCGGCTGCTCGGCGCGCCGCTCGCGCTCGACCTCATGTTGACGGGACGGCAGCTTTCGCCCGCCGAGGCGCTCGGCTGCGGTCTCGTGGACCGCGTCGTCCCGAAGTCGGAGCTCGCCGCGGCCGCCGCAAGCTTCGTGACCCAAAGGCCGAGCCCACGTCGCGCGCCATGGTATCTCGGAGCATTGAGCCTGCCGCCGTGCAGGCCGTTGCTGGCCCGCATGGTCCGCGATCGAGTGCGCAAGCGCGCCCGGCCGGAGCATTACCCTGCGCCCTACGCCATCGTGGATCTGTGGCAAGCGCACGGCGGGAGCGGCGAGGCGGCGTATCGAGCGGAAGCGGCGTCGATCGGCGCGTTGCTCGTCACGCCCACGTGCAAGAACCTCGTGCGAGTGTTCGGCCTCCGGGAGCGGCTCCGGAGCTTGGCTCCCAAGGAGCAAGCCATCCAGCGGATGCACGTCGTGGGCGCCGGCAAGATGGGCGGAGACATCGCGGCATGGTGCGCGCTGCGCGGCGTGTCGGTGACGGTGCAGGATCGGGCGCGCGAATACGTTGAGCCGGCTCTGGCGCGAGCGAAAGAGCTGTTTCGCAAACGGCTTCGGGCGCCCGGCGAGGCTGCCGCTGCCGAGCGGCGTCTCACCGTCGATCTCGCCGCGGAGCAGGTGGGATCGGCCGATCTCGTGCTCGAGGCGATCATCGAGGATGCGGACGCGAAGCGAGCGTTGTTCCGAGACCTCGAGCAGCGCCTCCCGGACGCCGCGCTGCTCGCGACCAACACCTCGAGCATTCGTCTCGAGCAGCTTGCCCCCGCCTTGCGCCGGCCGGAGCGATTCGTTGGGCTGCACTTTTTCAATCCGGTCGCCAGTCTGCCGCTCGTCGAAGTCATTCGTGGCGAGTCGACTGGAGACGCGGCTCTCGAGCGAGCCATGTCGTTCGTTACGCAGATCGGTAAGCTGCCTCTCCCCTGCCGCAGCGCGCCGGGCTTCGTCGTCAACCGGGTGTTGACGCCTTACATGCTCGAGGCTCTGCGCGCGCACGAAGATGGCTACGCGCTCGAGACGATCGACGCGGCCGCGAAGGAATTCGGGATGCCGATGGGACCGGTCGAGCTGGCCGATCGCGTGGGCCTCGACGTCGCGCTGCACGTGGCGAAGATCCTTGCCGAAGTGCTGGGCGCCGCGCCCCCCGAGCTGCTCGCCAACAAAGTCGCGGCAGGCGAGCTCGGCGCGAAATCCGGCCGCGGATTCTACGTCTACGAGAACGACAAGCCGCAAAAGCGCAGGCCATACCCGCGTCCCGATGCGGACCTCGCGGATCGACTGCTGCTGCCGTTGATCAACGAGGCCGTTGCGTGCCTCGATGCCAAGATCGTGGACGATGCCGACTTGCTCGACGCGGGTGTCGTGTTCGGCACCGGCTTCGCGCCCTTTACCGGCGGCCCGATCAACTATGCGCGGCAGCGCGGGTTCGCCGCGGTCCACGCGCGGCTCGAGCAGCTGGCGCAGCGATTTGGGACGCGCTTCACACCGCACCCGGGTTGGCGGACGCTGCTCGAGCGGACGTGAAGTTCGTCGGCATGGCCGCCGTGGGCCCTATGCTAGACTCCTGAGACTACGCGGAGCCCGTGATCGAACCCTTTTGTCGGCTGTCTCGAACCTCCCCTAGGCCCGATGAGTAAACAAGTCGAAATCGCTCAGCTGAAGGCCTTGTCCCCCCTTGGTAGCTTGAAGAAGGACAATCTCCACGCTCTCGCGAAGAAGACGAAGGTGAGGGAGGCGCAGCCGGGAGAGGCGCTGTTCCGCGAGGGAGATTCGGAGAAGCGCACCGTCTACGTTCTGTCCGGGACGGTCGAGCTGCGCGAGGGTGATCGGCCGGCGGGCCGCATCGCCGGCGGCGGCGAGGACTCGCGTAATCCCCTGTCGCCGAAGCTGCCTCGGCATCACAGCGCCGTCGCGGTTTCGCCCGTGGAATACGTCACGATCGACAGCGACTTGCTCGACGTCATGTTGACCTGGGATCAGACAGGCTCCTACGAGGTGTCCGAGCTCCGTGGCGAGACCGGTAACACCGACGACTGGATGACCACGCTGCTGCAGACGAAGGCGTTTCACAAGATTCCGCCCGCCAACATCCAGGCGATCTTCATGCGCCTCCAGCAGGTCAACTACAAGGGCGGCGACGTCGTCATCAAGCAGGGGGAGGAAGGCGATTTTTTCTACGTGATCACTCGCGGACGCTGTCTCGTCACCCGCGAGACGCCGCTCAACAAGGAAGGCATCAGGCTCGCGGAGCTCGAGGTCGGCGATACCTTCGGCGAGGAAGCACTGATTTCCGAGGCGAAGCGCAATGCGACCGTCACCATGGAGACCGACGGCTCGTTGATGCGGTTGGGCAAGGAAGACTTTCGCAAGCTCCTGAACGAGCCGATGCTGGACTGGGTCGACGTCGCCGGAGCCGAGAAGATCATCGCGGAAGGCGGTCAATGGCTCGACGTGCGTTTACCGTCGGAGTTCGAGGCGTATCACAACGACGGCGCGATCAACGTGCCGCTCTATTTCATTCGTCTGAAGCTGAAGACGCTCGACCCGGCGATCAAGTACGTCGTCTGCTGCGATACGGGCCGGCGCAGCTCGGCCGGCGCGTTCATCCTGAACGAGCGCGGCTTTCAAACTTACGTGTTGAAGGGCGGCCTCAACCGCACCAATCTGCAGGGCTGAAGCTCAGAGCGTGTGCGTGGGCTTGTCGCCGCCGAGCGCGCCGGCCAAGTAGTTCTCGATCCGCTTCTGCGTGTTGCCCTGATCTTGCTCGCTGAACTGCACGCCGATGCCCGCCGTTCGTTTCCCTTGCGCGCCCTTGGGGGTTATCCAGATGACGCGCCCGGCGACCGGGATCTTTTCTTCCTCGCCCATGACGTTCAACAGCATGAACACTTCGTCGCCGAGCTTGTAGCTCGAGTTCGTGGGGATGAACAGGCCGCCGTTCTTGATGAACGGCATGTACGCGAGGTAGAGCGCGCTCTTGTCCTTGATCGTCAGTGTCAACAGTCCCGGTTTGCTCACGATCGCCCTCGGTCTCGGTCCGCTTGAAAACCCACGAGCAGGGCCTGCAATGCCAACTCCATGTTGATGCCGCCCCCGAGCTGGGTGAGTAGCTGCTCGGCCCTTTCGTAGAGCGCAAACAGCTGCCGTAACGTCAGTTTCGCCCACGCATTATGCAATACGTCCGCGGCGGGATCTGTGATCGACGTCGAACCCACAGGCACCAGGCGCGCGCGGATCTCCCGGTGTAGCAGGCGGGTGAGCGAGGCCAACACGAGCTCGACGCTATCGGCTTTCGCCCACGCGTCGGCCAACGACTGGACGTCGGCCTCATCATTAGAAATTAGACCAAGTTTATCGGCTATATCATTGGTTTTGTTTAGACTGTCGTCCGAAAGGAGCTCCGCCATGGCCAGCGGCGCTCCGCCGGACGCATGCCAGAGCGCGGCAAATCGGCGCGGCTCGATTCCTCCTAGCCACGCTCTTTGGGTCTCCGCCGGCGGCGCCGCGATGTCGAGCCGCTGGCAACGGCTCCGGATCGTCGCGGGCAAGCGTTGGGGCAGGTGACTCAGCAGGAACAAATAGGTGTCGTCGGAGGGCTCCTCGAGGGTCTTCAGCAACGCGTTGGCCGCCGCGATCGTGAGGGCATCGGCGGGCTCGATGATCACGACCTTCGCTCGGCCGCCATGCGATTTCAGCGCCAACGAATCGATCGTGTCACGAACCTGCTCGACGGTGATGGTTCGCGGCTCCTTCCCCTTCGGTTTGGTCTTTTCCTTCTCCTCTTTGTCGTCATCCTTGCGCCTGGGGAATAGCCAATGCAGGTCGGGATGGTGATCGTAGGGCTCGTGTCGCTCGAGCATGGCAGCGGCCGCCTCGGCCGGGCCGAGCTCGGGCGGGTCGCCGGGGCGGCTTGCGCCGAGCAACCGCTCGGCGAGCACGAGCGCGAGATTGAGCTTGCCGATCCCCGCAGAGCCCGACACGAGCCATGCGTGTCCGAGCCGGCCCTGTGCGCGCGCGTCGTCGAGCTGCCCGAGCGCAGGCTTGAGCCACGGACAGAGCTTGCTCGCGAGCAGCCGCGGACCGGGCCCTGAGCTCGTCACTCGCGCCTCTCCCGTACCAGCTTCGCGAGCAGCGCCTCGATCTGCGCACCCACTTGCTCCAGCGGCAACGCGGCGTTCACGATCTTGATGCGCTTCGGATCGAGCGCGGCGCGCGCGAGGTAAGCGGCGCGCACCCGCTCGAAGAACGGCTCGCGCTCTCGCTCGAAGTGGTCGGGCGTGCGCGCGTGAATTCGAGCGCGTCCCGTTTCGAGCGGCGCATCGAGCAGCAGCGTGAGATCGGGCGTGAGACCCCGCTGCACCGCGGCTTCGAGCGTCTCGAGCAGCCCTCGATCCGCGCCGCGGCCGCCGCCCTGATAGGCGAACGTCGCGTCGGTGAATCGGTCGCAGAGCACCCAGCGTCCTGCGGCCAGCGCCGGCTCGATTACGCGCTGCAAGTGATGGGCACGCGCCGCGAACATCAACAGCGTCTCGACCTCGGCCGTGAGCGCCCCACCATGGTCGTCTTCGAGGATCCAGTGCCGAACCTTCTCGCCGAGCGCGGTGCCGCCCGGCTCGCGCGTGGTGAGCACGTCGATGCCGTGGCTGCGCAGGTACCGTTCGGCGAACGCGAGATTGGTCGACTTGCCGACACCTTCGGTGCCCTCGAGCGTGACGAATG
The DNA here is from genome assembly GCA_036274615.1 of Gammaproteobacteria bacterium. Classification (GTDB taxonomy): domain Bacteria; phylum Pseudomonadota; class Gammaproteobacteria; order Steroidobacterales; family Rariloculaceae; genus FEN-1219. Next base: position 25,459 of record DASUFK010000275.1, read on the forward strand.
CGCCGCGCATCACGGCCCCGATTTCAGCCGGCGCACGTAGTCTCGCACGGCGCGCTCGTGCTCCTCGAGCGTCGCCGAGAAGAAATGGCTGCCGTCGGGAAGGCCCGTGGCGACGAAGTAGACCGCGCCGGTGATTTCGGGCGCCACCGCCGCCTCGATCGAGGCGGCGCCCGGCAGTGCGATCGGCGTCGGCGGCAAACCGCCGCGCGTGTAGGTGTTGTATGGCGTGTCGTTGTCCAGATCTTGGCGCCGCAAATTGCCGTCGAACGACGAGCCCATCCCATAGATCACCGTGGGATCGGTCTGTAGCCGCATGCCGCGCCGCAGCCGCTCGTGAAACACTCCGGAGATCAGCCGCCGCTCCGCGGGCAGCGCGGTTTCCTTCTCGATGATCGACGCGAGGATGAGCGCCTGATACGGCGTCGTGATCCGAAGATCGGGGCTGCGCCGCCCCCAGGCGTCGTCGAGACGAGCGCGCAGCGCTTCGTGAGCGGTGCGCAGCAGCTCGACGTCGCTCGTCCCGCGCGGAAAGCGGTAGGTGTCGGGGAAGAACTGTCCTTCGGGGTGCAGTCCCGGCTCGCCGAGCGCCGCCATGATCGCGGGGCCGTCGAGCGAGCTCGCCTTCACGGCAGGATTGGCGCGCATCGCCGTCAACAGCTCCTCGAAGCGCCAGCCCTCGACGATCGTGATCTGATGAAGGTAGACCTGACCCGAGACGAGCTTGTCGAGCAGCGAGAGCGGCGTCGTTCCGGGAGGCAGCTGGTACTCGCCGGCGCGGACTTTCTTGGCGTCGCCCGAGAACCCCGCGTATTGCTTCAACAACCATTCGTGCTCGAGGACGCCGCGATCGGCCAGCTGTTTCGTGACCCGCCGGAACGAAGTGCCCTTCTCCACGTCGAGCCAGGCGCCCTCCGCCGGGATGTTGAGCGGCGCGTGCAGCGCCGCGCGCCCGGCGCGCACGCCTGCAACGGCGCCGACGGCCAGCACGGTGACCGCAGCTGCCGCAACCCACCAGCGTTTGCGCATCCCTAGCCTACCCCGAGCCGCTGCATGAGCTCACGAGTGACCGTGCCCACCGGAAACGGCTGCTCGTCGAGCTGGGACACCGGCCAGATGCCGAACAGCGAGTTCGTCATGAAAAGCTCCGCAGCGGAACGAAGATCGCCGAGCGTCAAGTCGCACTCCTCGGCCGCGAGACCGGTTGCGGCCGCCGTCTCGAGCACGACCCGCCGCATCACCCCTCTGATTCCGCAACGATCGAGTGCCGGGGTCAAGAGACGGCCGTCACGAACGGCGAACACGTTGCAGCGCGTGCCGCCGATGACGCGCCCGCTCTGGTCGAGCAGCAATCCCTGCTGCGCGCTCCGGCCGAGATCGAGCTCGGCGAGCACCTGCTCGAGCCGGCACAGGTGTTTCATCCCGGCGAGCCTCGGCGCTTCCGCGAGCCGCAATTCGCAAACCTTCACGCGGATACCGGCACTGTAGTTCTCGGCCGGATGATCCGGCCATGCGGAAATCGAAAGAATTCGCGTGGGTTCGCTGAGCGCCGGCGGCCCGTAGCCGCGCGCTCCCGATCCGCGCGTGACGATCAACTTGACGACGGCGCGGCCGGCGCGCGGGCAATGAGCGCGGATCTCGCCGCGTATTGCGCGCTCGTCGAACGGCGGCATCGCGAGCCGCGCACAGCCGTCGGCCAGACGCTCGAGATGGTAGTCGAGCCAGCGAATGACGCCGTCGGCGGCCCCCATCGTCTCGAACAAGCCGTCGCCGTACGCGAGGCCCCTGTCCGACGGGTCGACGCCGCCTTGCCGGCCGTTCACGAGCCACAGAGGGTCCACGCGATCGCCGCTCACGCGACTTTGTAGCAGAAGCGCCCGGGATCGTCAGCCCGGGCGGAGACGGGTCAGGAGAACCGCTTGAAGACGACGGTGCCGTTCGTGCCGCCGAAGCCGAACGAGTTCGACAGCGCGACCTCGAGCTTGGCTTCCCGCGCGGTGTTCGGCGTGTAGTCCAGATCGCACGCCGGATCCTGGTTCTCGAGGTTGATCGTGGGCGGAATGACCTGGTCGCGCAGCGCGAGGATCGTGAAGATCGCCTCGGCTCCGCCCGCGGCGCCGATCATGTGCCCCGTGGTGGACTTCGTGGAGCTCACGGCGAGCTTCTTGGCGTGATCGCCGAACGCGCGCTTGATCGCGACGGTCTCGGCCACGTCGCCGAGCTCCGTGGACGTGCCGTGCGCGTTGATGTAGCCGATCGACTCCGGCGCAACTCCCGCATCGCGCAGCGCGTTGAGCATGCAGCTGTACGCGCCCTGCCCGCTCTCGTGCGGCGCCGTCATGTGATGCGCGTCGGCGCTCATGCCGAATCCCGCGAACTCGGCGTAGATTTTCGCGCCGCGCGCCTTGGCGTGCTCGTAGTCCTCGAGCACGATGCAGCCGGCGCCGTCGCTCAGCACGAAGCCGTCGCGGTCGCGGTCCCATGGACGGCTCGCCCTGGTAGGCGCGTCGTTACGCTGCGATAACGCGCGCGCCGCGCAGAATCCGCCGAGGCCGATCGGCGTGCTCGCGAACTCGGCGCCGCCGGCCAGCATCACGTCGGCGTCGCCGGACTGGATCAGGCGCGCCGCGATGCCGATGCAATGGGTGGACGTGGTGCACGCGGTGACGATCGCCAAGTTCGGCCCCGTCATCCCGTATTTGATGGATACGTGGCCCGAGATCATGTTGATGATCGTGGCCGGCACGAAGAACGGCGAAATGCGCCGCGGACCGGCCTCGACGAGCTTCGAGTGGTTCACCTCGATCGTATGGATGCCGCCGATGCCGGACCCCATCAGCACGCCGTAGCGGTGCGCGTGGGCCGGATCGACCTTGATGCCGGCGTCGTCGTGCGCCTGGATGCAGGACGCGATCCCGTAGTGGATGAATGGGTCGCACTTGCGCGCTTCCTTCGCGTCGAGGTACTTGTCGATCTCGAAGTTGCGGATCGTGCCCGCGAAGCGCGTCGAAAACGCGCTGGCGTCGTACTGGTCGATCGCCGTGATCCCGCTGACGCCGTCGCGAACGTTGCCCCAACCCTCGGCAACCGTGTTGCCGCAGGGAGAGATCAAACCGAGACCGGTGATTACGACGCGTCTCTTCACGGTCGCTGCCTCAGGCTACGACTCGAATTGGAGGGGAGGATCAAAGCGTGGTGCGAAGGCACTGCGGCGGATAGCCGTCTTTGATCGTGCCGATTGCGGCGCAGCGGCTCAGGACTCGTTCTGCCGGGCAAGAATGTAGTCAATCGCTTGTTGAACGGTGGTGATCTTCTCGGCCTCTTCGTCCGGGATCTCGGTCTCGAACTCTTCCTCGAGGGCCATGACGAGCTCCACGGTGTCCAAAGAGTCAGCGCCCAGATCGTCGACGAAGTTAGCGTCGTTCTTGATCTCGTCGGCTTTGAGGCCGAGCTGCTCGGCAATGATTCCTCTAACCTGCTCTTCGACGCTGCTCATGTATGCAAGTACCCCTTATTAATTGACCGGCCGGACCATGGGGCCCGGCCGGTGTGGCGCGTATTGTATTGGAATCGATTGGGCCATTCTACAGATCGGCCGAGGCCGCGGCGGAGAGAACTCGGCGAATCGTATAACAATCAACAGTTTCTCCCGGAGCTCAAGGCATGAGCATTCCGCCGTTGACGTGCAGCGTCTCGCCGGTGATATAGGCCCCGGCATCCGACGCCAGAAACGCCACCGCCGCCGCGATGTCGGCAACGGTGCCGAGCCGCGCAAGCGGAATCTGGCCTCGCAACGCTTCGATCTGTTTCTCGTCGAGTGCGCGGGTCATGTTCGTATCGATGAATCCCGGCGCGACGACGTTCACCGTGATATTGCGCGAAGCGACCTCGCGCGCGAGCGCCTTGCTGAACCCCACCATGCCCGCCTTTGCGGCGGCATAGTTCGTCTGCCCGGCGTTGCCGAGAGCCCCCACCACCGAGCCGATGCTCACGATCCGGCCTCGGCGTGCCTTCATCATTCCTCGGAGGCAGGCCTTGCAGACGCGATACAGCGACGACAGGTTGGTAGAGACGACGGCGTCCCATTCCGCGGCTTGCATCCGCACCAGGAGGTTGTCGCGCGTGATGCCGGCATTGTTCACGAGTATTTCCGGCGCGCCCTCCTTGGCGCCGACATCGGCGAGCAGCGCCTCGACGGAGGCATCGCTCGCAACGTCGAGCACTGCGCCGCGGCCCGCGGCGCCCAGTGGACGCATCCAGGCGTCGATGCCGGCGGCGCCCTCCGCGGTCGTTGCAGTACCGATGACCTTCGCACCCTGACGCGCGAGCGTTTCCGCGATGCCGCGTCCGATGCCACGCGATGCGCCGGTGACGAGGGCAACCCGGCCCGCGATGCCGGGAAGCGGCGGAAGCGTGAGTGCAGGTGTGGATTCCATGGCGCCTCGAAGTCGACGGAGCGCGGAATTATATAAGCGAACGCCGCGAACGCGCCCCCCGAACCGGGGTCAACGCGAGCGCCGACAGGGCACCGGCCGTGGCGCCGTAGAGGTGAGCCGCGACGATGACGGGCCCGCCCACGCTCGCCGCCGTGAACGGCACCGGGCCGGCCCAATGCTCCCACGCGAGCTTCGCCCCGAGACCGATCGCGAGCATCCAACCGATCGCCTGGCGTTTGCGCAGCAGCAGTAGCGCGCCGCAGGCGACGAAGCCGTGCAGGACTCCGGACAGGCCGACATACCATTGCACGCCGGGGTCGAGCCCATAGAGGCCCGCGTCGATCGCCAGCGCGCAGACGACCGCGACGACGAGCCACTCGAGGGGACGAAGCACGTCCTCGAACAGCGAACCGATCACGACGAGTGCCAACAGATTCGGCCAGAGATGACCGAAGCCCAAGTGCACGAGATGGCCGGTCAGCAGGCGCCACAGCTCGCCATTCTCGAGGCCGGTACGGTCATAACGCCCCCACTCCCTGCCCGGCTCGCCGCCGAGCGCAAGGACGAGCGTCACGGCCGCGATCAGAAGCACCACCGACCAGCGTTGCCACCAAGCGCGCGAGGGGAATTTCGGGCCGTCCCGGAGGTCTGTGTTCACAGTGAGTCGCAACCTGTTTGTGCTATCTTCGGTCGGTTTTCAAGGCCGGCCAAGGGCGCGGAAGGCACGAAAATGATCAAAGCATCTCTCGAGCGGCGGCAGCGAGGTTTCACGTTGCTCGAGATCATGGTGGTCGTCGTGATCATCGGCTTGCTCGCCGCCGCCGTGGTGCCGATGTACATGAGGCAGGTGGACACGGCGCAGATCAACCGGGCCAAGCAGGACCTCCGCTCGATCGATAGCGCGCTGCAACTGTACCGGCTCGACAACTTTCGTTACCCGAACACCGAGGACGGCCTCGAGGCGCTCGTGAGGAATCCAGGCCAGGACGCCGCGCCGAACTGGAAGCCTCTTCTCAAGTCCATGCCCCTCGATCCATGGAAGAACCCTTACCAATATCGGTACCCGGGTCAACGGGGCGAGTTCGACGTTTTCACGCTCGGCGCGGATCGCCAGGAAGGCGGCGAAGGCGTCAATGCAGACCTCAGCAACGCGGATCTCGAATAGGCCCCCGAATAGGCCCTCGAACGGTCGGATAACCGCGGCTGCGCAACGTGGTTTCTCGCTGCTCGAGCTCCTGGTGGTCGTGGCGATCATCGGCATCATCGCCGGCGCCGTCATCCTGAGCGCGTCCGTCGTGGGCGTGAGCCGCTATCGCGACCAGTATGCCGAGCAGGAGACGCAGCGCCTCCGCAGCATCGTCGACCTGCTGCACGAAGAATCCTTGATGCAGACGCGTGACTACGGCGTGATGTTCACCGAGACCGGCTACCGGTTCTACGTCTACGACTACAAGACGCTGAAGTGGACCGAGGTCGCGGGCGACAAGGTGCTCAAGCAGCATGCGCTCGGGCCGCAATTGAACCTCGTGCTCGCGCTCGACGATCGAGACGTGCCCCTGCTGCCGGACTTCGACTCGAAGGAGATCAAGAACCCGGAGCCGCAGGTCATGCTGCTGTCGAGCGGCGAGATCACGCCGTTCAGGGCGTCGATCTATCGCAACCATGAAGGCGGCCATTACATCCTGACCGCGGCGCCCGACGGCGGCCTCGAGATTACCGAGGACGGCTTCAGTGAGCGCTGAGCGGAGGAGCCGCACGGCGGGATTCACGCTGCTCGAGGCGATGGTGGCGCTCATCATCGTCGCGTTGGGCATGATGGCGGTGGCCACGCAAATCAATCGCTACGTGGTCGCGGCCCACGACGTCGAAGAAAAAACGCTCGCGAGCTGGATCGCCACCAACAAGATCACCGAGCTCAGCGTCGGTAAGACCTGGCCGGAGGTCGACGACTACGACGAAGAGCTCGACTACGCGAATCGGCACTGGAAGCTGCACGTCGAGGTGGCGGAGACCGACGTCAAGAATCTGCACCGCGTCGACGTGTCCGTGGCGCTCGACGTGAACCCCGACCGCAAGTTGTGGACGGTCTCGGGCTTGATCGAGCCGCCCGCCCCGCCCGGCTTTCCGCCGGTGCTGTGGCCGGTGCCCGGGGGCGGCGGCTCACAACAGCCCGGCGGCGGTTCTCAGCAGCCGGGCGGCGGGCCGCAGCAACCGGGCGGCGGGCCGCAACCGCCGGGCGGCGGAGAGCGCGGATGAACGCCCGCGTGCGAAGCCGCGGCTTCACGCTCGTCGAGCTGCTCGTGGCGATGGCGATCGTGGCCGTGATCGGCGTCATGGCGTTGACCGGGCTCACCACCGTCATTCGTCAACGCGACATCGCCGAGGAGCGCACCAAGCGCTGGCAAGAGATTCAGCTCGCGATGCGGCTCATCGCGCAGGACCTTTCGCAGGCGGCGCCGCGCCTGACGCGTGACGAGCTCGGCGAGTCGTACCAACCGAGCATGGTCGCGAATCCGAACGCGCAGTTCGCACTCGAGTTCAGCCGCGGCGGTTGGGCGAACCCCGGCGGCTTCGCCCGCGGCACGGTGCTGCGCGTCGCCTACAACGTCGAGGAGCAACAAGAGACCAAGAACGGCAAACGAGAGACCCACAACGTGCTGGTGCGTCTGCACTGGCCCGTCATGGATCGCACGCTTTCCACCGTGCCCGTGAAGACCAATCTGCTCGATGGAGTGGAGAACGTCGAAGTCCGGTTCATGGACGCCTCCGGGCAATGGCAGACCGAATGGCCGCCGCTGCAGATGCAGGGTCCTCTGCGCTACGTGCTCCGGCCGCGCGCCGTCGAGTTCGTGGTCGAGCTCGAAGACTTCGGACGTATCTCGCGGATCGTGGAGGTCGGCACTTGAGCCCGCCCCGCCGTTTGCAACGCGGCGTCGCCGTCATCACCGCGATGATCATCGTGGCGATCGCCACGATCATCGCGGTCAATCTGATGTGGCGCGGCACGCTCGACTTGCGGCGCACCGAGTCGGCGCTGGCAGCCGACCAGGGCATGATGTTCCTCCAGGGGGCGGAGGCGTGGGCCGCCGACATCCTGCGCCAAGACATCGTCGACTCGCCCGACTCCGATAACCTCGGAGAAGAGTGGGCCGTCGAGCTTCCGCCGCTGCCGGCCGACGGCATCAGCATGAAGGGCACGATCGCCGGTAAGCTCGAGGATCTGCAGGGCCGCTTCAACATCAACAACATGGTCGACCAGCGCGGCCGCGAGGACGTACTCGCGCGCCGGCAGTTCGAGCGGCTGCTGCAGCGCCTCGACCTCGATCCCACACTCGCGGGCGCTGTAGTCGATTGGCTCGATCCGGACACGGAGCAGCGTTTTCCGGAAGGCGGCGAGGACGCCGCCTACGGCGACACCGACCCTCAATACCGGACAGCGAATGCGGCGGTTACCACGCCGAGCGAGCTCATGGCCGTCATGCGCTTCGACCGTGACACCTACACGAAGCTCGCCCCCTACATCACGGCGTTGCCGATCGGTACGAAGATCAACGTCAACACGGCGTCGGACGTGGTGTTGTCGTCGCTGTCGGACGACATCGATTTGTCCACCGCTCAGTCGCTCGTCGAGGAGCGCAACGGCGGCAAGTTCCAGGACATCGGCGCCACCTTCTCGGGCATGGTCGAGCCCGACATGCTCAAACGCATCGACGGCACTACCCAGTATTTCTTGTTGACCGCGACGATCACGCTCGGTACAAATCAGCTGACCATGCGATCCGTGCTGCAGCGCGACGCGAGCGGCCTCACGCGTGCGGTATTTCGCAATCTCGGAGTCGAATAGCCGTGCCTGAAACGTTGTTCGTGCGTTTGACCGACGATCACGCGGACGCGACCTGGGCGGCGTTCTCGCCCGACGGCCGCCTCGCGACCGGCGTCGGCCGCGGCCCGCTCGCCGGCGCGCGCGCGGCTGCCGACGGCCGCCGCGCGATCGTGCTCGTCCCCGCGCTCGACGTCACTGCCACGCAGGCGGAGCTGCCGTCGGCGAGCCCGTCGCGGCTCCGGCAGATGCTGCCCTACACGCTCGAGGACGCGTTGGCGGACGACGTGGAGCAGTTGTCCTTTGCCGTGGGCACGCGCCTTCCCACCGGCCGGGCTCTCGTGGCCATCGCGGCGAAAGCGCGCATCGACTCTTGGCTCGACGCGGCGCGGGCGGCCGGTCTCGCTCCGCAGGCGTTGTGCTCCGAAGCCGACGGCGTGCCCGACGTGCCCTCGACGCTGGTGCTCATGATTCAGGACGCGCGCATCTACGGCCGCAGGCCCGGCGAGCCGCCGTTCGTGTTCGAGGGGCTCGGCATCCGCCAGATACTCGAGCTGCTGCGCGGCACGGGCGAAGCGGAAGCCGCGGATCTCAAGCATCTGCTCGTCTACGTGGACGCGCCCGGCCGGTCGCGTTATCACGCCGAGCTCGTCGAGCTCGGCGAGACGCTCGCGAGCATCGACGTGAAGCTCGCGCCCGACGGTCTGTTCACGCATCTCGCCGCGACGCTGGCGCAGCGCCCGGGCACGAACCTGCTGCAAGGCGCGTACGCGCCGAAGTCGAACTGGGCGGCGCTCGCGCGTCCATGGCGAGTAGCCGCGAGCTTGGCTGCCGTCGCCGCCGCGCTCGCGCTCGTCGCACAGGGCGTTCAGTACTGGTCGCTGCAGCGCACCGACAGCGCGCTCACGGCGCGTCTCGCCGAAGAGTGCCCGCGATTGCTCGGCGTTACGCGGCCGCAGGCGTGCGAGGTCGAGGTTCGGGAGCGGCTCCGCAATCTCGGCGCGAGCCACGGCGCTGGATTCTTGGGCACGCTCGCCGCCATCGCGGGAGCGCGCGGCGCCGCAACACGGATCGACGCGCTGAGCTATCGCAACGGCACGATGGACCTGCAGGTGGTTGCGCCCGATCTCTCCACGCTCGACGACTTCACGAAACGCTTGCAGGCCACCGGGCGGTTCAAGCCGGTGCTCGAGTCCTCGAGCCAGAAGGACACCGGCACCGAAGGCCGGATGAAGATCAGCCAATGAAGAACTGGTTCGCGAATCTGCAGCCGCGCGAGCGCATGATCGTGGTGGTCGGCGGCGCGCTCGCCGTGCTGGTCGTGCTCTGGCTCGCGGCGATCTCGCCGTTTCTCGAGCGGTCGGCCGAGCTGCGCGCATCGGTCGACCGAAAGCAGCGCTTGCTCGTGGATCTCGGCCGCGTCGCCGGAGCGCAGCAGAGCCGCAGCACGACCGGCACAAACAACCCGCCGCAGCAGACGTTGTACGTGCTCGTCGACAGCACCGCGAAGCAGCACGGTCTGCAGGTGCCGCGCACTCGGCAGGAAGGGCCCGACGGAGTCAACGTGAGCTTGCAGAACGCGCCGTTCGACGCGCTGAAAGAGTGGCTCATCGAGCTCGAGACCACGCACGCCGTGAGCGTGGAGTCCGCTTCGATCAGCAGCGCCCGCGAACAGGGACTCGTGAACGGCCAAGTGTTTCTGCGTCGATGATGCGCGCCAATCGCTGGTGGCCGCTGGCTCTCGGAGTCGGGGCGTACCTCGCCTTTCTGATCGTGTCGTTTCCCGCGGCTACGGCCTTCGCTTGGTTCGTGCCGGAGCAAGTGCAGCTCGCCGGCGTCGAAGGCACGCTCTGGTCCGGTCGCGCGGCGGCGGTCTCGGTGGAGCGCTTCGCGCTCCAGGACTTGCGCTGGCGCACGAGCCCTTGGCCGCTGTTCACCGGCCGGCTTTCCGCCAACGTCGAGGCGCGTCTTCCCGACGGGTTCGTGAACGCACGCGTCACGGCGAGCCCGAGCCGCGTTCGCTTGAGCGACGCGCGGCTTGCCGTTTCACTGTCGACGCTGCAAGGCCTGTTCCCGCTCGGCGGCACCCGCGGCCAAGCCACGGCGAACCTGAGCGCCGTCGATCTAGTGGGCGGCTGGCCGACGAGCGTGCTCGGCGAGCTGCGGCTCGCCAAGCTCGAGGTGCCCTCTTTCCAGCGCGGAGCGCAGCCCATCGCGCTCGGCGACTATCTCGTGAAGTTCGAGCCGCCGGCCGGCGGGCAAGGCATCGCGGCAACGTTCAACGACACCGGCGGCGCGCTCGAGGTGTCGGGGACGCTCGGGCTTCAACCGAGCCGCGCGTACATGCTCGACGCGTTCGTCAAGCCGCGTGCGGGCGCGTCGCCGGAGCTGGTGCAGGGGCTGTCGTTCATGGCGCAGGAACCCGACAGCGCCGGGCGCAGGCGGTTCATGCTGAGCGGCACGCTATAGCGGCGCCGCCGCGCTCCACGAACGAAGCGCCTTCAGCAGCGGGAAGTAGAGCGCGATCTCGATCGGCCGCGCGTCGACACCCGCGATCGCGCGCGCGTAGCGCTCGAGCTGGGGACGATAGCGCTCGATCTCCGACGCAAGGAACGCCTCGAGGTCGCCGCCCTCGTGCTCGCCGGTTTTGAAATCCACGATCCAACGCTTGCCGCCGGCAACGAACGTGCGGTCGAGCCGCAGATGCTCGAGGCCGAGCTCCGAGCGCACGGTCACTCGCAGCTCGGAGCGTGC
>DASUFK010000276.1:0-8568 GCA_036274615.1 Gammaproteobacteria bacterium
GGCCTCGAGCGCGCCTCTCCCGTCCGCGGCCGCCTGCGAGCGACGGCGGGACGCGCCGGCGCGCTCGTCGTCGACGACAGCTACAACGCGAATCCCGGCTCGGTGCGCGCGGCGCTCGACTATCTCGCGCGCTTGACCGGCACGCGCATCCTCGTGCTCGGCGACCTGGCGGAGCTCGGCCCGGCGGCGCGCGGGCTGCACCGCGAGATCGGCGAGTACGCGCGCGCCAAGTGCGACGTGCTGGTGACCGTCGGCGCGCTGGCCGCGGAAGCCGGCGACGCGTTCGGGCCGGCCGCGCTGCAGCTCGCCGACATCGACGCCGCGCGCGCCGCGGTCGAGCCGCTGCTCGGGACCGGCGTAACCGTTCTCGTGAAGGCGTCGCGCGTGATGGGGCTCGACCGCCTCGTGAAGGCGCTCCAGGCGGACGCGCCGCGTCAGGACTCGTAGATGCTGATCGTAGTCACAGAGCACCTCACGCGGCTGTACACCGGCTTCAACGTCTTCAGCTATCTGACGACGCGCGCGATCATGGGCGCGCTCACCGCGCTCGTGCTGTCGTTCGTCGCCGGTCCTTATCTGATCCAACGGCTCACGCTGCAGCGCATCGGCCAGCAGGTGCGCTCCGACGGTCCGCAAACGCATCAGCCCAAGGCCGGCACGCCCACGATGGGTGGCGCCTTGATCTTGATCGCCGTCGCGATCAGCACGCTGCTCTGGGCGAACCTGCACAATCGATTCGTCTGGATCGTGCTCGTGGGCACGCTGTTCTTCGGCGTGATCGGCTTCGTCGACGATTACAAGAAGCTGGTCGTGCGCAATTCGAAAGGGCTGTCGGCGCGCTCGAAGTTCTTCTGGCAGATCGTCGGCGGCTTGGGCGCCGCGATCGCTTTCTACATGACGGCCGAGAACCCGGACGTCGAGCACTCGCTGCTGATTCCGTACTTGAAGGACGCGATGCTGCCGCTCGGCTCCGTGCTCTACGTCGCGCTCGTGACCTTCGTGATCGCGGGTTTCTCGAACGCGGTGAATTTGACCGACGGCCTCGACGGCCTCGCGATCATGCCGTCGGTGCTCGTGGGCGCCGCGCTCGGCGTGTTCGCGTACGCGGCGGGCAACACCATCTATTCGTCGTACCTCGGTATCCCCTATGTGGCCGGGTCCGGCGAGCTTCTCGTGTTCTGTGCGGCCCTTGCCGGCGCCGGCCTGGGCTTCTTGTGGTTCAACACCTACCCCGCACAAGTCTTCATGGGCGACATCGGCGCTCTCGCGCTCGGTGCAGCCCTGGGACTCGTAGCGGTGGCGGTGCGGCAAGAACTGGTGCTGTTCATCATGGGCGGGGTTTTCGTCGTCGAAACCGTCTCAGTCATCATCCAGGTTGCCTCCTACAAGTTGACCGGCCGGCGCGTTTTTCGCATGGCCCCCATACATCATCACTTCGAGCTCAAGGGCTGGGCCGAGCCGAAGGTGATCGTGCGTTTCTGGATCATCACCGTGATTCTCGTGCTGATCGGGCTCGCGAGCCTGAAGATCCGCTGATGTCCGCAGCGGCTCTTATTCGCACCGATCGACACGACGGGAGTTCGAGACGCAAGCCGCAGCCACGGGCGCGGCGGCGAGTTCTGCATGACGAGCGGACGCGGTTGGCGGCGACGGGGCGACCCCTGGGGCGACCCCGGGGACGGCCAGCGCGGAAGGATGGAGCGGTGCCGAGCGCCGGAGAATTGAGCCTGATCGTCGGTCTCGGAGCGACCGGCGTGTCGGTCGCGCGGCATTTGGACGCGCGCGGCGAACGGGTGCGCGTGATCGACAGCCGCACCGCGCCGCCGGGGCTCGAGGAGCTGCGCCGCACCGCGCCCGGCGTCGAGGTCGAGCTCGGCTCGCTCGACGCGCGCTGGCTCGACGGCGTCGCGCGCGTGCTCGTGTCGCCGGGATTGGGCGCCGACATTCCGCTCGCGCTCGAGGCGAAGCGCCGCGGCCTGGCGGTGCAGGGCGATATCGAGCTCTTCGCGCGCGCCGCGCACGCGCCCGTGGTGGCGATTACCGGCAGCAACGGCAAGAGCACCGTCACCACGCTGGCCGCGCGCATGCTCGAGGCCAACGGTCTGCGTGCGCCGGCCGGCGGAAACCTCGGGCCGCCGGCGCTCGACTTGCTCGCCGGCGCGCCGGCCGATGCCTACGTGCTCGAGATCTCGAGCTTCCAGATGGAGACCACCGAGAGCCTCGCGCCGTTCGCGGCGGCGGTGCTCAACGTGTCGGCCGACCACCTCGACCGGCACGGCACGCTCGAGCGTTACGCGGGGCTCAAGGCGAAGCTGCTCGCGCACGCCGAGCGCGCCGTGTACAACGCCGACGATCCGGTGGTCGCTGCGATGGGCGCAGGCCATCCGCGCGCGGTCGGCTTTTCGGTACGCACGCCGCTCGACGCCGGCTATTCGATCGTCGCGCGCACGGGCGAGCGCTGGCTGGCGCGCGACGGCGAGCCGTTGATCCGCGCCGCGGAGGTTGCCATTCGAGGCGCGCACAACGAGGCGAACGCACTCGCGGCGCTCGCGCTGTGCGCCGATCTCGCGCCGAGCGTCGATCGTTCGCTCGAGGTGCTTCGGACGTTCCCGGGTTTGCCGCACCGCTGCCAGCTCGTGGCCGAGCGCGGCGGCGTGACTTACCTCGACGACTCGAAGGGCACGAACGTCGGCGCCACTCTCGCGGCGCTCGACGGCTTGCCGGGACCGCTGGTGCTGATCGCCGGCGGCCTGAGCAAGGGTCAGGACCTGGCGCCGCTCGCGGCGGCGAGCCGCGGCAAGGTACGCGCGGCCGTGCTGATCGGCACGGCGGCCGCGGAGCTCGACGCGCTGCTCGCGCCGGTGTGCGCCACGGCTCGCGCGGCCAGCATGGCGGAGGCCGTGGAGCGCGCCGCCGCGCTCGCGCGCCGCGGCGACACCGTGCTGCTCTCGCCCGCGTGCGCGAGCATGGACATGTTCCGCGACTATAGGGACCGAGGCGAGCAGTTCGCGCGCGCCGCGCGGGAGCTCCCCGAATGACCGCGGCGGCGCAAGCTCGCCGTCCGGCGTTCGACCCGCTGCTCGTTTGCGCAGTGACGGTGCTCGCGGGGCTCGGCGCCGTGATGGTGGGCTCGGCCTCCATCACGATCGCGGCGCAGAAGACGGGCGAGCCGTTCTTCTATTTGATCCGGCATCTCGCCGCGCTCGCAATCGGCGGCGGCGCGCTCGCGCTCGCGCTCGCGATTCCGAGCGAGGTCTGGCATCGCCTGCACTGGTTGCTGCTGGCCGGTGCCTTCGGCCTGCTGATCGCCGTATTGCTGCCCGGAGTAGGGCGCACCGTGAACGGCGCCACGCGCTGGATCGACTTGGGCCCGCTGGATTTCCAGGCTTCGGAGCCCGCGCGTCTCTGCCTGTTGCTCTACGTCGCGAGCTACGCGGTGCGCCGCGGCGACGAGCTCGCGGCGAGCTTGCAGGGCTTGGCCAAACCGATGGCGCTCGTCTGCTTGGCCGCGGGCCTGCTGCTGGTGGAGCCCGATTACGGCTCCACCGTCGTGCTCCTGATCACGAGCCTCGGCATCTTGTTCGTGGCCGGCGCGCGGCTCCGCGACTTCGCGCTCGCGACGGTCGTGGGCGGCGTCGCGCTCGGCGTGCTCGCCGTAGCGTCGCCGTACCGGCTCGAGCGGCTCATGCAGTTCCTGAATCCGTGGGCCGACGCGTACGGCGGCGGTTTCCAGCTCACCCAGTCGCTCATCGCGATCGGCCGCGGCGAGTGGCTCGGAGTGGGTCTCGGCGAGAGCGTGCAGAAGCTCTTCTACCTGCCGGAGGCGCACACCGACTTCGTGTTCGCCGTGCTCGTGGAAGAGCTCGGCTTCGCGGGCGCGACGCTCGTCGTGGTGCTGTTCGGCGTGATCGTCTACCGCGCGCTCACCTTAGGCCGCGAGGCGCTGCGCAGCGGGCTCGTGTTCCAAGGGCTGGTCTGCTACGGCATCGGCCTGATGCTCGGCTTCGAGGCGTTCGTCAACATCGGCGTGAACGCCGGCATGTTGCCCACCAAGGGCCTGCCGCTGCCGCTCGTGAGCTATGGGCGTTCGAGCACGATCGTCACGCTGTTCGTGCTCGGCCTCCTGCTGCGCATCCATCACGAGCTGCACGGCGATCAGCGCCGCATCGTGCAGCGCGGGTACGTGCGATGAGCGCGCCGCCGACCCCGATGGCCACCGACCGTCCCGTCATGATCATGGCCGGCGGTACGGGCGGCCACGTGTTCCCGGGTTTGGCGGTCGCCGAGGCGCTGCGCGCACGGCACGGCAGCGTCGTGTGGCTCGGCACGGAGCGCGGGCTCGAGGCGCGGGTGGTGCCGCAGCACGGTATCGACGTCGAGTGGATCTCCATCGGCGGCGTGCGGGGCAAGGGCGCCGCCGCATGGCTCGCTGCGCCGTTCCGCATCGCCGGTGCGGTGCTGCAGGCGTTCGGCGCGCTGCGCCGCCGGAGGCCGGCGGCCGTGCTCGGCATGGGCGGCTTCGTCGCCGGACCCGGCGGTCTCGCGGCGTGGCTCGCGCGCAAGCCGCTGCTGCTGCACGAGCAGAACGCGGTGCCCGGTACCACCAACCGGCTGCTCGCGCCGCTCGCCGCGAGGGTCTTCGCGTCGTTCCCCGGCACCTTTCCGTCGTCCGATCGCGCCGAGACGATCGGGTTGCCCGTTCGCAGCTCGATCACGCCCACTGACGCACCGCGCGAGCGGCTCGAGGCGCGCCGGGCACAGCGCCGCCGCGTCCTGATCATCGGCGGCAGCCAGGGCGCACGCGTGCTCAACAAGACGGTTCCGGCCGCGCTCGCCCGTTTGCCCGAAGCGTTGCGGCCCGAGGTTTGGCACCAGGCGGGCCGCGCCACCATCGAGGAGGCGCGCCAGGCGTACGCGGCGGCGGGCGTGGACGCGCGCATCGACGCGTTCATCGACGACATGCCGAGCGCGTATCGCTGGGCCGACCTCGTCGTCGCGCGCGCCGGCGGCAGCACGCTCGCCGAGCTCGCGATCGTGGGCGTCGGCGCCATCCTCGTGCCGCTCGCAAGCGCGATCGACGACCATCAGACGGCGAACGCCCGCCACTTCACCGGCGGCGGCGCCGGCCTTGCGATTCCCGAGAGCGAGCTCAACGCGGCGAGCCTCGCGAGCGCGCTCGAGCGCTACTTGCGCGACGTGGACCAGCTGATCGCGCTCGCCGAGGCCGCGCGCGCGCAGGCGCGCCCCGACGCGGCCGACCGGCTCGCGGCCGCGTGCCTCGAGGCGGCGGAGGGCCGGCGATGAGCGATCGCATGGGCCGCACCCGCACGATTCACTTCGTCGGCATCGGCGGCGCCGGCATGGCCGGCATCGCCGAGGTTCTCCTGAACTTGGGCTATCGCGTGCGCGGCTCGGACCTGAAGCTCACCACCGTCACCGAGCGGCTCCGCGGGCTCGGCGCCGACGTGCGCGAGGGCCACGCAGCGGCGCACCTGGGCGACGCCGACGTGGTGGTGGTGTCGAGCGCGGTGGATCCGAACAACCCGGAGGTGCTCGCGGCGCACGCGCGCCGTGTGCCGGTGGTGCGCCGTGCGGAGATGCTCGCCGAGCTCATGCGGTTTCGCTACGGAGTGGCGATCGCGGGCACGCACGGCAAGACCACCACCACGAGCCTCATCGCGAGCGTGCTGGCGGAGGCCGGTCTCGACCCGACGTTCGTGATCGGCGGCCGTCTCGAGAGCGCCAACGCCAACGCGAAGCTCGGCCAGAGCCGCTACCTCGTGGCCGAGGCAGACGAGAGCGACGCGTCCTTCCTCCATCTGCAGCCGATGATCGGCGTGGTCACGAACATCGACGCGGACCATCTCGGCAGCTACGAGAACGACATGGAGCGGCTCAAGCAGGGATTCCTCGACTTCCTGCACAACCTGCCGTTCTACGGTCTCGCCGTGATGTGCAGCGACGACGACAACACGCGCGAGCTGATCCCGCAGGTGGGCCGCCGCGTGGCGAGCTACGGCTTCGGCGAGCGCGCCGATATCCGCGCCTTCGACGTCGAGCGCTTGGGGCTGCGCACGCGCTTCAAGGTTACGTCGAAGGAGCGCCAGTCGCCCCTCACGGTGGAGGTGAACCTCGCGGGCCGCCACAACGTGCTGAACTCGCTCGCGGCCGTGGCCGTGGCCGCCGAGCTCGACATCCCCGACACGGCGCTCGTGAAGGCGCTGGGCGAGTTCGCGGGCGTCGGCCGCCGCATGCAGGTGCAGGGCACCGTGACCACGGCGGCGGGCCGCGTAACGTTCGTCGACGACTACGGCCACCACCCCACGGAGCTCGCCGCGACGATCGCGGCTGCGCGCGACGCGTGGCCCGGCCGGCGGCTCGTGGTCTGTTTCCAGCCCCACCGCTACTCGCGCACGCTCGCGCTGCTCGACGACTTCGCGCAGGTGCTCGCGTCCGTCGACGCGCTCCTGCTGACCAACGTCTACTCGGCCGGCGAGACGCCGGTTGCGGGTGCCGACGGCAAGGCGCTCGCGCGCGCGGTGCGCGTGCGCGGAACCGTCGAGCCGATCTTCATCGAGGATCTGACGGAGCTGCCGCAGACGCTCGCCAAGATCCTGCGGGCCGACGACGTGGTGCTCACGCTCGGCGCGGGCAGCATCGGGTCCGTCGCGCCCACGTTGCCGAAGGCGCTCGCGGTACGCGCGCCGGTGGGCGTGTCGAACGGAGCGTCGAAGTGAACGCGGCACTCGACAACAACCTCGGACGAGGCTGGCGTCGCGACGAGCCGCTCCGCGAGCACACCTCGTGGCGTGTGGGCGGCCCCGCCGATCTCTACTGCAGGCCGGCGAGCGTCGCCGAGCTCCGCGAGCGGCTCGCCGAGCTTCCCGCCGACATGCCCGTCTACTGGATCGGCCTCGGCTCGAACCTGCTCGTGCGCGACGGCGGCATCCGCGGCGCGGTGATCGCGACGCAGGGCTTGCCGAAGGAACTCGAGCGGCTCGAAAGCTCGCGCGTGAGCGCGGGGGCGGGCCTGCCGTGCGCGCTGCTCGCGAAGCAGTGCGTTCGCTGGCAAGTCGGCCCCGCCGCGTTCTTCGCGGGGATCCCGGGCACCGTGGGCGGCGCGCTCGCGATGAACGCGGGCGCGTTCGGCGGCGAGACGTGGACCCATGTCGAAAGCGTCGTCACCATCGACCGCCGCGGCGAGATCGTGACCCGGCCGCGCGCGGACTTCCGCGTGGGATATCGCACCGTCGCGGGCCCGCGCGGCGAGTGGTGGTACCTCGGCGCCACGTTCGCGCTCGCGCCCGACAAAGAGACCACGGCGGACACGATCAAGACGCTGCTCGCGAAGCGCAACGCCACGCAGCCGCTCGGCGTGCCGAGCTGCGGCTCCACGTTCCGCAATCCGCCCGGCGACTTCGCGGGACGGCTCATCGAGGCGGCGGGCTTGAAGGGCGTAGCCGTGGGCGGCGCCCAAGTTTCCGCGAAGCACGGGAACTTCATCGTCAACACCGGCACGGCGACCGCTGCCGACATCGAGACGCTGATCGAGCACGTGCGAGGCACGGTCGAGCAGCGCTCGGGCGTGAAGCTCGAGCTCGAGGTTCGGGTGGTCGGCGAGCGGCCGGGGGGCGGCCGCTGATGTTCGGCCGCAAATCGAACCGCCGCAGAACGGAGAGCCGGCTCGCGAAGCTGCGCTTGCCGAAGGCCGCGCTCGGCTGGCTCGCGCGGGCACGCACGATCGGCTTGAGCGCGCTCGCCGTGCTGGCGCTGGTCGCGTTTGGCGCCGGCGCGCGCGCGCTCTTGGACCAGCCGGTGCGCCAGCTCGTGGTCGAGGGCACGTTCCAGCGCGTCACTTCGTTGCAAGTGGAAGAGGCGGTCGCACCCGACCTGGGCCGCGGCTTCCTGTCCCTCGATCTGCCCGAGCTCCGCGAGCACGTGCGCCGGCTCGACTGGGTGGATCAGGTCAACGTGGGCCGCGCGTGGCCAGACACACTGATCGTGCGCGTGACCGAGCATCGCGCGGCCGCCCGCTGGGGCGACACGGGGCTGCTCAACGTCCGCGGCGAGCTGTTCACGGATCGTGCGCAGCACGGCTATCCGGAGCTGCCGAGTCTCTCCGGACCGTCCGGCAGCGAGCACGAGGTCGCGCGCCGTTACCTCGCCGCGCGCGGCCGGCTCGCGGAGGCCGATCTTGCGCTCGAGTCGCTGCGCATGGACGAGCGCGGCGCCTGGACGCTCGTGCTCGGCGGCGGCCAGGAGATTCGGCTCGGGCGTCGCGACGTCGACGAGCGGCTCGATCGATTTTTCGAGGTCGTTGCGCCGGTGCTCACGAGCGAGCTCGGCCGCGTCGACTACGTGGATCTGCGCTACACGAACGGTTTCGCCGTCGGCTGGCGCGCAACGAACGCCAAAGAGCTCACCGCTCAAGTGCGAGGTAACGAACGTGGGTAGGCGGGACGAACGCAAGCTCGTCGTCGGTCTCGACATCGGGACGTCGAAGGTCGTCGCGATCGTCGGCGAGGTGTCGCCCGAGGACAAGCTCGAGGTCATCGGCATCGGGTCGAA